>JANTGU010000006.1 GCA_024762735.1 Bacteroidales bacterium
TGGCTCGTTTGACTTCGTCTTCAGCCATGCCATCCTTTTCAAGTTTTTTTAACTCGTCGTTGGCTTTTCGCCTGTCATTGCGAACCCCCACCTTGGTATCTTCGGCAACACCCTTTGCCTGTTTTACCAAACTATGCCTGCGCTCTTCAGTTAAAGGCGGCACATTAATTCGCAATATCTCTCCTTCGTTGGAAGGATTAAAACCCAAATTGGCATTGAGAATGGCTTTTTCAATTTCATGAATGGTGCTTTTGTCGAAAGGCTGAACAATTATTTGACGGGCATCAGGCGTGTTAATACTGGCCGTTTGCTCGATGGGTGTGGGCGCACCATAAAAGTCAACCAAAATACCCCGTAACATGGCCGGGTTTGCTTTACCGGCTCTAATCTTCGAGAATTCATGCTCCAAATGGGCAATGGCTTTTTGCATACTCTCTTCGGCTTCTTCTAAAACTAAAATTGCATCGTCGGTCATAATTCAATGTTTTTAAGGTTACGCAAATATAGTAATAAATGTTATTGGATTTATTTTAAAGATTAATTTCAAGAAATTATCAGTTCAACAAGTAAATTCAGCCATGACAGAAAGCCCGGCCACAATGGCCCCTTTCAGCAAAAGATCATCTTGCAACAGGAGCAGGATAATTCTTGGGAGATTGCCTGCCTGACTATGTCATTCAGGCGGGCCATGCTCCTAACGTCGCTCGCAAAGACACTGTTACTAGCTGAAAAAGTAGAAATTTCAAACCAGCCTGCCGCAGGGGTTTAAGAAGTATTCTGGAACAAAAAACTACCCCAGCAACTGCTGATATAGCTGATAATTCTCATCATCAAAACAGACTAACCAAACAGTTTCGGGAAGGGCATTGTTTTTTAAGAACTCGTCAACAGCCTTCATGGCAATTTGCGCGGCGCGCTCTTTCGGGAAACGATAAACACCCGTGCTGATATTGGGAAAAGCAATGGAACGGCAACCGTTTTCTACAGCCAATTGCAGGCTGGTGGTGTAACAACTTTTCAGCAGTTCGTCTTCATGATTGTTACCGCCATGCCAAACAGGCCCCACGGCGTGAATAACATACTTTGCCGGAAGATTATAACCTTTGGTGATTTTAGCGGATCCGGTTTCGCATCCACCCAACGTTTTGCACTCCTCAAGCAGCTGCCGACCTGCTGCCCTGTGGATGGCGCCATCTACCCCACCCCCGCCCAGCAAGGTGCGGTTAGCAGCATTGACAATGGCATCTGCCTCCAACGTTGTGATGTCGGCTTTAACAAGCTTTATTCTGGAAGTTTTCAACACAGTATTTTTATTTGGAAATCAATTCCTGGTTTGATTACAGGCTTTTTATTCACCAGCAGGAAACCTGAAAATAAACATCCTGTTACAACTCAGCCACATCAATCTTTTTTTCCGGAGTATCGTCACCACCTCCCTTTTCCGCCAATTTGTTCATCTCGTCCACGAAATTCTGAATGGCATCGTCATCAAACCCTTTTTCTTCGGCGGCCTCTTCCAGAGTACCCCAGATGGGTTCGCCACACATGATGCATCTGATTCCTTTTTCCATTAGATACCGAACCGAAAAAGGATAATTATCTACCAACTCCTCTATTAAAATATCTTTGGTAATTGCAGGTTTTGCCATGATTTATCATTTATTTTATGAATTGCAAAAATACAAAAGTGAGGATATTATTTGTACTAAACGCTGTTATTTGATTATCCACTAAAATACCTTTTCTTTGCAACAACATATAAACCCTTTAAAATATGAATAAGAAATTCTTTTTTTTAGCCATTCTCCTTATCATCATTAGCAGCGTGGCTTCGGCTCAAATTGCCGTAAACCAAACCGGCAGCACAGCAGACGAAAGTGCCATGCTTGATGTTCAATCAACCACTAAAGGAATGCTGGTACCACGCATGACAACCGCGCAACGAACCACCATTTCAAGTCCTGCCAACGGGCTGATGGTTTATGACACAGACACCAAAAGTTTTTGGTTTAGGCAGTCATCCATTTGGCGTGAACTTATTGACAACAGCAACAACACGGTTTTGGCTGATAGTGATAATGATACAAAAGTAGATGTAGAGTCGACTTCAGATAATGATGAGGTGCATTTCACGTTAGGCGGAACAGAATACTTTGTTTTTGATGCCGCCCGTATTGAGGTAAATAACTCCGGCGGATCAGTTTTTCTTGGAGGAAATGCAGGACTTCATGATGATTATACCACTTCTCGCAATGTTGCAATTGGTCAATTGGCCCTAAGTGACAATATTGCGGGAGCACTCAACGTGGCCATGGGATACTCGGCTTTACGATACATGTCGGGTAAATCATCCAATGTCGCCATTGGCAACTATTCTATGGAGCGTTATAACAGTGATGGTTTAGGTGCTTCCACATATAACACAGCTATTGGTGCTTACACACTTCAGGGAAACAGTACTTCCACCCTAAATACGGGAACCAATAATACTGCTGTCGGCGCATGGGCACTTCAACCAAACACATCCGGAGGAAATAATGTAGCCGTTGGCTCTGATGCATTAAGAAATAATACCGAAGGCAGCTATAACACCGCATTGGGAAGATATGCTTTATTGAACAACAAGGCTAACAGCAGAAGCACTGCATTGGGTTATAATGCTATGGGTTTTGCCGATAGCCGCACAACAGGAAGAGATACTTACAATACTGCGGTCGGGTATTTTGCGCTGATGGGCAGCGCAACATCCGGCAATAATTATGGGAGGTATAATACTGCTGTGGGTGACAATGCCATTCATGATATTACTTCGGGAGATTATAATACCGCCATGGGTGTATCTGCTCTCGAAAACAATACCGCCGGAGATTACAATACTGCCATTGGTAATAAAACACTGTATCGCAATGTAGCAAACAACCGGTCAACTGCCGTAGGCTATAATGCCATGTATAATACCGACAACCGTGCAACAGGACGCAATACTTATAATACGGCCATTGGCCATAAAGCCTTATACGGCAGTAGCACAGCAGCAGACAACACGGGCAGGTACAATACGGCCATTGGCGATGCAAGCATGGAAAATAACAAAGCCGGAGGCAATAATGTTGCTGTTGGTGCCTCAGCACTGAATGATAATACCGTCGGGGGTAATAACGTTGGAGTTGGATATTTTGCGCTTTCAGGTAATACTGATGGTGTTTATAACGTTGGTTTGGGATTTTCTGCCCTTTCAGGAAATGATGGTGGTGATTATAACACAGCTCTGGGTGCGTCAGCGCTGTATAATAGTGATGGCAACAACAATACTGCTGTGGGTTACAATGCATTAAACGCAAATACAACCGGAAGCCACAATACTGCAATGGGATTTAGTACCCTTGACGATATAAGTGGTGGCAGCCAAAATAATGCTTTCGGTTACAACAGTCTTACAGCCCTTACATCGGGCAGTATGAATACGGCCATTGGCGACTTGTCGGGGGACAATCTTACTTCAGGTTCTCATAACATTTTTATTGGAAGTAATACAGATGCGCCCGTTTCAACAGGTTCGTATCAGTTAAACATTGGCAACACCATTTACGGAACAAATATTGGGCTTGATACAGCTGAAATTGGCATTGGCACGGATAGTCCTGAAGAGGATTTTGATGTCCGTGGGAATTTCCAGGTAAAACAATCATCAACTGCTGTTGAAGCAAACATCGAATCTTCAACGGCAGCTGCCACCCTCTATATTAAAGCCGCCGGAAGCAGCCTGGGACAAATCACCTTTTACGACAACAGTGTTTACGGGGGCTCTTTCGGATACAGCAATGACAACGATCACTTTTTTATTTGGCACGGCAGCAACAACATCTTTTTTGAAGATGGTGCCATATTGCCCGGTGGCCACAAAAGCGGCGACCTTGGAGCAGACGGGCAGGCCTGGGACGATGTTTATTACGATGACCTGCACAACCAGGGAGCAGCAGCTTTTACTGACAGAACGGTTACAAGCGAGCTGATTAACTTCCCTCCCCTTGCCAAGAAATCAGGAAGCTTTGATGAGGTAACAAAGCGTGGATTAAAGGAGCTGGACCCTAAATCGCTGCCCGGTGATCTGCAGGATGGAAAATCAATCTTAACCGATGAAATGGTTACCTACAACTACAAAGCCAATTTTGAGCAGCAGGAGCAAATAAATGAATTGAAACAAATTATTGAAGAGCAAAACAAAAGATTAAAAGAGCAAAATGAAAAGATTGAAGCATTAATAAAAATGGTTTCTGAGAAAGAATAATCAAAAGGCAGGAAATTTGGCAGAGAGTCTTCTCCGATCACGAGGCAGGCTATATTATCATCTAATCCACACCAACAACAATATATTTTACAAATCCCTTACAAATTTCATCAGGTTATCTTCCGTAGTTAATTTGAGTTTTTTCCTGAGTTTATAACGAGCGGTTTTCACGCTGTCGGGTGCGATATTTAAAACGGCAGCGGCCTCCTTAATATTCATGTTCATTCTAAGCAAAGCGGCAAGTCGTAAATCATGCGGGCTTAATTCGGGGTTAATGGCAGTAAGTTTATCATAAAAGTCTTTATTGAGCTCGTTGAAATATTTACTGAAAAGTTCCCAGTCTTTATCGTAGCGCAGACTTTTATTAAGCTCCATTTGAAGTGCCCGGATATTGGATTTTATTTCATCAGGAACTTCAGGCAAGATCGTATCCACGGCTTTCCGTATATTTTGGAGAATGCTGTTTTTTTGTGTCATGTGAAGAGCATGCGAGCTAAGCTGATTCTTTTTAAATGCCAGCTCCTTGTCAAGCTCGGCTTTTTCTTTTTCCCACAGTTCCGCCTTAATTTTTAACATTTTATTTTGCGTAAATTTACGATAGTACAAAGCAATGCTTAACAAAATAAGAAGCATGGCAACCGACACCAGGACAATAATATGGTTTCGATTACTCACACGCGCTAGTTTTTCATTTAATTCCAACCGTTTTATTTTTTCATCCTTTAACCCCGCCTCATATTTTAGGCTTAACGCCGCTATTTTTTCTTTGGTTTTTTCGCTGAACAGGCTGTCTTCAATCTTTTTATAAGCCTCAAGATTCAACAAAGCGTTGTTAATATCACCTTTGGTTTTATAAACACTATAAAGTAGTTTTCTAGCCTTAAGTTCCTCTCTTACCAAATGATACTTAATCGCGGTATCAATCGAATTTTGCATGTAGAATTCTGCGGAATCTGGTATGCCCGCTCTTGCATAAGCCAATCCCAAATCAGATAATACATCGGCAACATTCCTTTTGGTGTACAACTCTGAAAATAACCGATGGGCTTTTTGCAGGTAGCCAATAGCTTCTTGATAGTTTGATTGCTCAATAAGTGATAAACCAATGTTTTGGTTGGCAATAGCAACTCCCTCTCTGTCGTTTACCCGTCTGTAATGATTAAGCGATATGTTGTAAAAATAGATGGCCGAATCATACTGTTCAAGCTGATGGTAAACCGTGGCCATGTTAAAGATAAAGGTAATATACAATCCTTTGTGCTTTGTGCTGTCAACCAGTAGAATCCCCCTGTTATAATATTCCATTCCTTTTGCCAGATCATCCATGTCAAGGTAAATATTCGCGATGGTCCCGTATCTCTTGGCAAGGTCAAAGCTGTCGTTAAGGGCTTTAAGTATTCCAGCAGCGCTTAACGAATAGTCGATGGCTTTTGAAACATGACCCATCTCCTGAAGGGTAGTAGAAACATTACCCAACGACGTGGCATAATTCAACGAATCGCGTGCCTTTAGAAACAACTGACTGCTTAATTCGCCATACTTCAAAGCTTTTTCAAAATCTCCCAGCCTGCGATAGGTAATCCCTAAAATATCGTTGGCTTTTGCAGTAAGCCCGGGATATTTTACTGATAACTTTTTTGAGTTATTGCAAAAGTGCAATACAGAATCCAGCTGATCAATGTGATAGTAAGACAAGGCCACATAGATATTGGCTAACGACCTTAAACTGTCATCATCAAGTTGTTTAGAAATAATAACCGCCTTGTTAGCATACCTTATGGAAGAATCAAAGGAGTGATTCCAGTAGTATTTACATACTTGTAAAGCGGAAGCATAGGATGCTACATTAATTCCGTTGATTTTCGTTTTTGCTATGTCAACATCTGTTTTACTCTGCGAATACAACCTGCCGGGAGAAATGAAAATAACAAGAACAAGCACAAGCTCCATGACAAGAATTACATGACTATGTGGTTTCATACGTAGATTGATAATATTTTCACAAAGATATTCAATTTACCTATAAAAGATCATCACTTTAGTTAAGTACATATTTTTCCGTATTCTATCCACCTGTTATTCATTTATTTACCATTTTATAGATTACCTTAAATCTACCTTTCATATATATTTTTACTATTTCAATCTACCTAAAATAGACCTGATAAATTAGTGCATACGCGAGTGTCATCCTAGTTTTGTACACGAATTCTAAAATCCAATAAAATGAAAAGGTTACAAAATTTTTCTATGGCTATCGTACTAATGTTTTTCCTCGGGGTTGTCCCGCGTTTGGAAGCCCAGGTTTCGGTAAACACTTCAGGAGCAGCTGCCAACCCAAAGTCGATGCTTGACATAAGCTCAACCGACAAAGGCCTGTTAATTCCAAGAATGACCACAACACAATTAAATACATTTGCTGCCGGTTTAGATACCGGTGAAAAAGGTATGTTGGTTTTTGATACCGACCAAAACAGGTTTTACCTTTGGGATGGAGCATCGTTGGTAGAGGTAAAATCGGGGAACATCGACAAACTCCAGGACTCCAATAATGACTCGGAAATTTATCTATTCTCTCAATATGGAGAAGATATGGCTGTTATTAAAATTCAAAACAACGACTATTTTAAATTTAAGGCAGGCCGCATGGAATTCGTTAATAATGGCGAGTCTGTTTTTATAGGGAACACTGCGGGAATGGATGATAATCACGATGACAATAAAAATGTTTTTGTTGGTTCTTATTCAGGCAGACACAATACAACAGGGTTTTATAATCTTGCAACCGGATACGGTTCGCTCAAAAACAATCTAAGTGGATATCGTAATGTTGCTCTTGGATACTGGGCGATGTTGGCTAATTCTTCAGGATCCAACAATACCGCTGTCGGTGAAAGTAGCTTGAAGTTTGCGGATAGTTCAAGCTATAACACTGCTATAGGAAGTTCAAGTTTATTAACATTGCATAATGGTAGTTCGAATACTGCTGTGGGGACATCATCGCTCTACTATTTGGCTTCAGGTGATGACAATACTATTGTCGGTGAAGCTGCAGGCTCCCATGTTGATACCGGAAATGCCAATGTAATGATTGGATACAGCAGCGGAGCAGGCACTTCAGCCCATTCAGCAAGTGGAAACATATTTCTTGGATACATGTCGGGGTACAACGAATCAGGCTCCAACAAACTATATATTGAAAACTCGAGTTCATCTACCCCGTTAATTGGAGGTGATTTTTCAGCTGACGAGGTCTATATAAACGGTACGATGAGAATTTCCGGCGGAAGTCCGGCACAGGGCAAATTTCTAAAGACTGATGATTCGGGGAATGCAACATGGGACAGTATTTCGCTGAGTAACATCAATAATGTTATCGAAAACGATACTAATGTTTTTATCGGTTTTGGCGCAGGTACAAGGAATAGCGGTAACAGCTATTCTGTGGGGATAGGCCGGTACGCCTCTGCTAACAATCAAACTGGCGTGCGAAATGTTGCGGTTGGCAGCTCGGCACTTTATTCTAATGTATCATCCTCTGATAATACCTCCGTTGGATACTCATCGGCACTCAACAGCACAGGTAGTGAAAATACTGCCATAGGAAGCAAATCTTTATCCAACAACTCGGGAAGTCGTAACGTGGCCATTGGTTTGCTGTCTCTAAACAATAATGCAGGTGGTTACGAAAATGTAGGCATTGGAAATTATAACAGCTATTACAATCAAAATGGTTCTGGTAATACTACTATTGGATACATGAGCGGTTTTGGAAACAGTCTCCACTCGAAATCGGGTAACGTTTTTATAGGTTACAAATCAGGTTACTACGAAACGGGCGACAATAAGCTATACATCGAAAACTCCGATACAACTGCACCGCTTATTGGTGGTGATTTTGCCACTGACGAAGTTTACATCAACGGCATCATAAAAATTACAGGCGGAAACCCGGCAAATGGAAAAATACTCACATCAGATGCTTCAGGAACTGCAAGCTGGCAGGAAAATACCGGCGCGAGTGAACTTAACGAACTTTCCGACGCTGCATCCGATGGCTCCAGCGTTTTTGTTGGCGACAGTTCGGGATACTCTGACGATGGATCAGCTAATAAAAATACGGGACTTGGAGTTTATGCTCTCTATTCCAATACCTTTGGCAACATCAATACCGCAATAGGTTATGGTTCGTTAAGAAACACAACTTCAGCAACAAGTAACACGGCAGTGGGTTATGAAACGTTGCAGTATGACACCACAGGGTCAAACAATACGGGTGTGGGTACATATGCCTTACTGTTCACCAATGCACCAGACAATACCGGGATTGGATACATGGCACTTCGCAACAATCGCGAAGGCCAAAAAAATACGGCAATAGGTTCAGGCGCCATGGTAGGTAATCATTCAGGAATTGAAAATGTTGCCGTGGGATATGAAGCACTTAACTCCAACAGCAGTGGCGACTACAACACTGCGCTAGGAAGACGATCCTTATCAGGAAACAGCGGTGGCACACAAAATGTAGCTGTGGGCTATAATGCTGCAACCAGTGGCGACCACACTCAGTGTACATTTCTTGGAGCTTCGGCAAACAACAGTAGCAGCACGGCAAGAACCAACAGCACGGCTATCGGCTTCGAAGCAACTATATACGGCAGCTATATGGTTAGGATAGGAAATTCAAGCGTATCATCAATAGGTGGTTATGCCGATTGGACAAACATTTCCGATAAAAGATTTAAATATAATGTTAAAGAGGATGTACCAGGTCTTGATTTTATCATGAAATTAAGACCCGTCACTTATCAATTGGACCTTCAAAAAATCAACAAGCATCTGGGTATAAAAAATGACCCAAACAACTTAAATGCCGCTAAACAACAAATGTTACAATCCGGCTTTATCGCTCAGGAGGTCGAAAAAACAGCCTCAGATATCGGTTACGAGTTTAGTGGCGTTGATGCACCACAGGATAAAGATGGCGAATATGGATTACGGTACGCGCAGTTCGTGGTACCATTGGTGAAAGCCGTGCAAGAGCTAAATCAAAAAAACGAACAATTACTTGAAGAAAACGAGGCGTTAAAAGCACGGCTTGACAAAATAGAACAACAACTGGGTATAAAAGAATAAATCAAAAGGTAGGAAATTTTGATTTGCAAAGCCTGCTTCGGTTTCGAAGCAGGCTTTAACTTTTAAATGTAGCACCCCCTGCTTGTAATCAAAGTTACAAATTAATAAAGCAAGTTATTCCTTAATAATTCCCCGTTCCACCGCAGCCGCTCTTATTTGTTGCAAACAGCTACGATCAAGGGAGTTATAATCGAAGAAAGCGACACCATCGGCTCCTCCCTGATAAACGGCATCAATGGCTTTGGTAAGATCATCGTTGTTTTTAAGCGCAGGTACGTACAAGCCGCAAAAGACTTTTGTAGCAGCCGATACAGATGCTTTGTCTTGCCGGATGACTTCCTTAATCCAGCTAATGGGTTGATTGTAAAAGTTGTGATACACCATTGGAAAATAGTAATCCAGCGGCCAGCTATTCCAATTCTGACGAACCATGCGTCGCGACATATCCGGGGTGGGGAAAACCGCTGAGCTGGAAATCAAGCCCCTACTTTTAACCTGATGCCTCAGCAGCGCAACCGTGCTATCCAGCTCGTTAAGTCTGAACCACAGCCAGGTACTGTCGTGCGATAGATCCGAAAGTTGTAAAGGATCCATGCCATATTTTTCAGCATACCGCTTTCTCATGTAGGGATGATAGCCATAATCATACTCGGGCATGATATCCTTTTGAACCAGGTGGTATTTGGGTTGCAATCCTTCGGGTAAAATAACATCAACATACCGGATATAATCGAAGTGAATACCCGATAGTCCCTTAACAGTGGCAAGCTCTTCAATTTTTCCCTTTAAAAAGGTTTTTACCGCGGGCAATGCCGGGCACATAAATTTATAGTAATCCACGTAAGCCTTTTTGCTTGCCAGCGACTCCCCAAGTTGGTTTACACTCAGCCATTCAGGTTTGGCCTCTCCCCTGTTCATGGTCCAAAACCAGGCATGAACCTGGATGCCATGCATGGCGGCAATGGGGATAACTTTTTCCAGCACCTCTTTGTTGGCACTCATCAGAACCCCGGTTATTCCAACCGACTGTAACGAAACAAAAGCACTGTCCCATTGCTGGTTGCTCCATGATGTATAGGCTCCCATCCAAACCCAAAATCGTGGGATTTCTTGTTGTACAAAATGAATGAAGCCCCACCTTTCAGGAATATGCATGTTAACCTTGCCCTGGGCTGACCATACCCAATTATGCTCGGGAAGCGGCTTTCCATCTGTTCCCTTTTGTTTAACATATTCCCCGGTTTCGGTCTGATAATCCCACTCCACCCTCGAAAAATTCATTCGCCAAATGCTGTTTACCGGGGGTGATGTTTGATTAAGAGATGTCCACGGTATGGCCATCTCAACCGACCAGCAGCTATCCTTATCCTCAGGGTTATTCAAAGTGCCAGCGATACGAACAGCACTCCGAATGTTTTTAGCATCCCACGACAAATCGGCAGTCCCGCCCTTGTTATAAGGTTTCTTTAAAAAAAGATCCAGCAGGATATTCAGGCTGTTCACTTCTATTTCATAATAATTGAGTCCATCCCCGTCAGGGTCGATAAAGAGTTCAAAATCGTTATCACGATAAATGATGTCATCGTGGTTAGTAAGAAATCCTGAAACATCAGGTTCTTCCAGGGTGGCAAACAGATAAAGGTTAGTACTATCCCACAGCATCTTGAATGTAGTGTTTAACGGTGGTTTGATGCTATCGGATAAAATATCAACAAAGGCAGAAGAAAAGATGGCTTCATTCCAGGCGGATTCCGCTTTACCGTCAACCACCACGGGAGATGCAGTATAGTTACAAAAATATCGACTGAATGACTGGGCAAACATGTTACCTGTAACAAACAAAAAAAAGAGGATTAATTTATTCATGCTTCACCCTGTGATAAGGAGACAAAAATAGGTTAATTTCCAAAGGGGATGAGGCATAATAATTATATTTGTCTCCATCATCAATGCATTATCGGTATGGAAAGTCAAACAACTATTTTAGTAGTGATGCTGATATACATCTCGCTGCTCATGCTGTGGGGGATATTTCAGGGAAGGAGTGTAAAAACCAGTGATGACTATGCCATTGCGGGCAGATCGCTGCCGGGCTGGGTTGCCGCCTTGTCGGAAAGAGCTACCGGAGAATCGTCGTGGGCCTTGCTGGGTTTACCCGGTGCGGCGTATGCCATGGGGTTAACTGAGATATGGACTGCCGTTGGGTGCGTGGCCGGCATTGTAACTGCCTGGTGGTTGCTGGCATGGCGCTTACGCCATAAAGCCGATGAGGTGAATGCTACCACTTTTACATCCTTTATTGCTAAATCGCATCCCGAAAGTGCGCGCTGGATAAGGATTGTCTCCAGCTCTTCCATCGTGTTTTTCTTCTTCTTTTATGTAGGCGCTCAATTTTTGGGTGGCGGAAAAACTCTGAATGTGCTATTTGACATCAACCCGAAACTGGGTTTGCTGATTACTGCCATGGTAATCATTCCCTATACCATTTACGGTGGATTTAAAAGTGTGGTTTACACCGATGTTGTACAGGCTTTGGTTATGATTATAGCCCTGATTGCGGGTCCCATTGTGGGTATTATTTATATTGCTGAAACACCGGGTTTGTATGCGCATTCTATTGGAAGCGCACTCCATATGGCAGGGCCTTCGTTTACATCACTCACGGGGGCGGCCTCAGGATTTTCGTTGGGAGTGGTAATAGTGGGTGGCTTTTCGTGGTTTTTTGGATACCTGGGGGGGCAGCCTCAGCTATCAACACGGTTTATGGCTATCCGCGATGCCAAACAGGCAAAAAGAGCCAGGAATGTGGGTGTGTTGTGGACGTTGATTGCTTACCTCGGTGCTTTATCCATTGGCTGGATAGGCATTGCCATTTTCGGCCCTGAAGGAACCGCCACGGCACTCACCGACCGTGAGTTTGTCATGCCCAAAGTGTTGCTTGAAATATTTCCTCCTGCCATCGCAGCCCTGCTGATAACCGGGGCTGTAGCCGCCATGATTTCCACCGCCGACTCGCTGCTGATTCTTTCCTCCACCGAGCTTTCGGAGAACTTACTTAAGCCTTCGTCTAAAAAGTTGTCCTCTTTAGGAACAGGAAAAAACCTGCTTTTTTCACGTATCATCACCGCACTGTTGGCTGTTGTTGCCCTGGCACTGGCCTATTACACCGGCGACCAGACTTATATATTTACCCTTGTAAGTTATGTTTGGGCAGGCATCGGGGGCACATTTTCGGTGGTAATATTGTTGACCCTTTTCTGGAAACGATATCATGGAAAAACAGTTGTAGTAACCATTGTTTACGGAATATTGTTCACCATCATTTGGATAAACACAGGCATGGAGGAAAAGATTATTACTTCGCGTATTATGACTTTTGCCACAACACTGGTAGTAGCTGTTCTTGCAACCCTAATTTTTAAAAGAGGTAAAGAAGGATAATAAAAAAAGCCCCACCGAGGTGGAGCTTAATATTATTTTAAATGGGTAAGTTAATTTCTCTTACAAGCCAAAGGTAAGGCCGAACTTAACGCTGCTAAAGCCGCTGTATCCAAGTTCGGCAAAAAGGCCCATGTTTTCAGCAAACATCCATCTGCCACCCACAAATATATCAGGCTCTACCGAGGATCCGTAATAATCACTTTTACCACTTATACCAATCCCAAAGCCAACTCCACCGTAAGCATCAAAAACATCGCTTTCAAAGGCGTGAACATGCCAGGCAGCTCTGGCGCCTACAAAGAAACGGGGAAATGTTTTAGTGACATAATAGATGTCGTTGTACTGTCCCAGTTGGAATTCAGCCAATCCGCCAAAAGATACCAACCCGACATCCCCGGTAGGGATAGCTCCAAATTCGCCACTAAAGTTGATGGTTGGAATAATACCGTAACTGTGAGGGATACCAATGCCCGCGTTAAAGGCAAGGTCACCTTTGTTAAACACGTGTTGTGCCTGAGTTGCTGTCATGGCAGCAAAAAGAAATACCAGTAAAAATGATAATTTTTTCATAATTGATTTTTGTTTAAAAATTTTCGCAAATATAATTTTATTTTTAAAAGATTACTTAGCATAATTAATTGCCCGGGTTTCGCGGATAACGGTAATTTTGATCTGTCCCGGGTAGGTCATCTCCTCTTGAATTTTACGTGAAAGCTCGTATGATATTCTATCCGCATCTTTATCGGTAACGCTATCGGCACCTACAATTACCCTTAACTCGCGGCCTGCCTGAATGGCGTAGGTTTTTATCACACCCGGATAGGTAAGCGCCATGTCTTCCAATTTTTTCAATCGTTGGATGTAAGCTTCAACCACTTCGCGGCGGGCACCGGGTCGCGCCCCTGAAATGGCATCACACACCTGCACGATGGGAGCTATCAGCGTTTCCATTTCAATTTCATCGTGGTGAGCCCCTATGGCGTTACAAACATCAGGCTTCTCCTTGAACTTTTCTGCCAGCTTCATCCCCAAAATAGCATGAGGCAATTCCGTTTCATTTTCAGCAATCTTACCAATATCATGGAGTAGTCCTGCCCGTTTTGCTTTCTTGGGATTAAGCCCCAATTCAGAAGCCATGGTAGCACTTAGGTTTGCCACCTCGATGGAGTGATTTAACAGGTTCTGGCCGTAAGAAGAGCGGTACTTCATCCGTCCCACCAGCCTGATTAACTCGTTGTGCATATTATGAATACCCAGGTCGATAACCGTGCGTTTTCCGGTCTCCATAATCTCCTGATCCACCTCTTTTTTAGTCTTGGCCACCACCTCTTCAATACGAGCCGGATGAATTCGGCCATCCGTGATCAGCTTTTGCAGCGAGAGACGGCATATTTCACGACGGATTGGGTCGAAGCCTGAGAGCAGGATAGCATCCGGGCTGTCATCAATAATAATTTCTATTCCTGTTAATGCTTCCAAAGCCCTGATGTTACGGCCTTCGCGCCCAATAATCCGACCTTTAATCTCGTCGCTTTCGATATTAAACACGGTAACCGTATTTTCGATGGCATGTTCGGCGGCAGTACGCTGAATAGTTTCGATAACGATTTTTTTAGCAGTACGATCAGCAGTCAGCTTGGCTTCTTCGGTAATCTCGCGGATATGCACCATGGCTTCAGCCTTGGCTTCGCCTTTAAGGCTCTCAATAAGTTGTTCTTTGGCTTCTTGTGCCGAAAGATTACTGATATTTTCGAGTTGTTTTACCTGCTCGGCATGGAACCTGTCAAGCTCTTGCTGCTTTTTGTCAAGTGCTTCCACCTGAGCCTTCAGCTTCTTGTTTAGCTGATCAGCATCACGCTGTTTTTTTTGAGCCTCTTCAATTTTTTTTGACAGCTGCGATTCGCGCTGACGGATACGGTTTTCAGCTTTTTGAATTTGCTGATTACGCTCGTTAATGATTTTCTCGTGTTCGCTTTTAAGCTGTAAGAACTTTTCCTTTGCTTGGAGGATTTTCTCTTTTTTTAATACTTCGGCCTTTTCTTTAGCCTCCTGGAGGATGGCCTGGCTTTTCTTTAGTAGGTTTTTCTTCATCACCGTGGCTGCAATTAATGCACCCACTGCCAACGAAGCCATTGCTACAACAATGTATAACAAATATTCCATTACGATAATTTTTTTATCGCTTTCCAATGCCTCAAATACAAAAAAGCCCGCGACAATTCGGGTTTAGCAAACCCCGGTCTAACATGGTTAAGGATGCCGGGATTTTCAGAAGTCCAGTGTCCGCCTTGCGGCGAATCCCTCGAGGGTAATCAGGCCTTTCTTAGAACCCATCTAAGCTTATCCTTAAATGTATTAATGTTGAGTTTGCAAACAGTGAATTACGCGGGCAAATCTTTATAATTTTCAAAGAACGTGGTCGAAATTGTTTAAATGCTCTGTTAAAATGTCATCCAGTTCGCGAAGCTTCTCCTCCATCTCCTTGTCTTTAAAACTTTTTTCAGCTTCCAATCGAACTGTCTTTGTTGTATGTTGCAAAGCCACCATGGCAAATAAGTCCTGATGGTCTTTGTAATTAAACGTTTTCGAGTATGATTCTATTGTGCTGTTTACTAATTTTGTTGCCCTTCTCACATATTCTTCCTGCTCCCTTGCAACAGCCATTTTATAAGGCCTTTCAGCAATCACCACACGTATGTTTATTTTCTCGTCCATCAACAGACTTAAAATTATCAATCACTCAAAACGTCGATGCATCTATCAATTTCTTCAATAAGCTCAGCGAGCTTTTCTTTGCCCTTATCAACACCAATTTTGTATTCAAGCGCATTTGCAAGCGAAAGTTTAATAGCTCTGTTTTCTCTATCCTGCAAACGTTGGGTAAGCGACAAAACTTCATCGGTCAAGTCGCCAACCTTATGCTTTAGCCTGCTGTTTTCATCGCTCAATGCCTGATTGACTTCTATTAATTTCCTAATTTTGTATTCAATACCGGAAATCAAAAGTTGCTCGTTGGCCATCGCTTTAAAAACTTTAGGTTGCGACAAAAATACTCTTTTTGTGGACAAGTTGCAATAACATTTTTATTTATCTTAGAGGTTTCTTATTTTACCTCTGAAAACTAACCAGTTATGAACGAAGAGTTTTTATATTATCTATGGCAGTTCAGGCAACTTAAAGAGCCACTGTTTACTACCGACAACCACACGCTTACTCTTATAGATCCCGGCGAACGAAATCACGATAGCGGCCCCGATTTTTTGTTTGCAAAGATCAAGATGGACGATACTATTTGGGCAGGAAACGTGGAGATGCACGTACGCTCTTCGGATTGGTACCGCCATCATCACGACACCGACAGAGCATACGATACCGTAGTGTTGCATGTGGTTTACCAACACGACAAGGAGGTATTTACTTCATCTAACCAAAAAATTCCAACCCTAGAACTAAAAGGAAAGTTTGACGAATCGCTCTATGATAATTACCTGTCGCTGCTGCAGTCGGGCTTACCCATTGCTTGTGGCAATCTTGTGCAATCGGTCAGTGATTTGGAAAAGCTATTCTGGCTTGAGCGGATGATGGCTGCACGGCTTGAAGAAAAAGCATCTCAAATTGAAAGCAATATAAAAAACAGCCTGGGCGATTTTCAGGAAATCTTTTACCAAAAGCTGGCCAGGAACTTTGGCTTTAAAACCAACGGGGAGGCTTTTGAACAGCTGGCACGAATACTCCCTCTTAAAATCTTGCTAAAACATATCGACAGCAGGTTTCAGCTGGAAGCGCTTTTGTACGGGCAAGCAGGGCTTTTAAGGAAAGATTATAAGGATGACTACCCGCGGGCACTAAAAACAGAATATGAATTTCTTGCTCAAAAATACAACCTGCAACCGTTAAAAGTGGGTGTTTGGAAATTTATGCGAATGCGCCCCGGCAACTTTCCCACCATTCGCATCTCGCAGTTTGCCACCCTGCTGTACCAGTCGGGAGGACTGCTGCATAAAATCCCCGAGATGAAAAGAGTAGCCGATATCATCACTCTGCTGTCGGTAACCACTTCAGATTACTGGAAAAATCACTTCCGCTTTGGCATGAAATCGGTAGAACGCGGCAAAACGCTGGGCACTTCGTCAGCGCAACTCATCCTTATTAACACGGTTATCCCTTTTGTTTTCGTTTATGGTCGCTTGATGAACAAACCTGCCCTGCAGCAGAAGGCGTTATCATGGCTTGAACAAATCAAGCCCGAAAACAACAAAGTCGTCAGGCTCTACCTGACACTGGGCTTCCCCCTTCGCAACGCCATGCACACGCAAGCTGTCATTCATCTTAACCAGCACTATTGCAGCCATCTTAAATGTCTTGATTGCAGAATCGGACAAAAAATACTCAGTCAATAACAGAATTACTACTTTTGTAGCATCATAATATTTCATTAAGGATTAATAATGGTTAAGGACACCCGTCAGCAGGCTAAAGAGTTCAAGATAGACATTGAAAAGGTACTTGAAGAAAAAAATGCATCATTAAAAAAGATGCTGCCCGCCTTTATCATCAAGTACATTAAAAAAATTGCGCACCAGGATGAAGTAAATCACTTTATCAACACGTACTACGACAAGGAGGGAGTTGACTTTATCAAAATCTTGCTGGGGGAGATGAATACCACGGTGAATACCATCAACCTGGAAAAAAGCGTGCCGACCCATGACCGTGTGATTGTAACTTCCAACCACCCCCTGGGCGGCCTCGACGGGTTGGCATTGATGATGGCTGTTGGACGCGTGCGGACCGATATACAGTTTCCGGTTAACGATATCCTTACCAATATTCCTAATTTACAGGTACTGTTTATCCCCGTGAACAAGCACGGAAGCAACGCTGACAACATCAGGCTTTTTAACCAAACTTTCGAGAAGGATAACATTATTTGTTACTTTCCTGCCGGATTGGTATCGCGCAAACAAAAAGGTAAAATCATGGATTTGGAGTGGAAGAAAACCATCATTTCCAAAGCCAAACGGTACCAACGTGATATTATCCCAACCCATATCGACGGAAGTAATTCCAACTTTTTTTACAACCTGGCACTCTATCGCAAAAAGCTGGGCATCAAAGCCAATATAGAGATGTTTTACCTGTCCAACGAGTTTTTTAAACAACGCAACAAAACACTTACCATCACCTTTGGAAAGCGGATACCTTATACTGTTTTCGATAAACGTTACCGCGACAACCAGTGGGCAGAGCTGCTAAAGCAACATGTTTACAAGCTTAAAGATAACCCTGACGCCGATTTTGTCGTACCTTAATTTATCTTCGGGTTTCTATTGCCACTGGTTTTAGTATCTTTGTGCTGAAATTCCAAAGTTATTTTATGATGAATGTTGAAACAGTAATTCCTGCAGTTGACAAAGAGCTTTTGGTTGGCGAACTGACCAAAGACAAGCTTTTGCGTAAAACCAACAATGGCAACAACGAAATTTATGTTATAACTGCCGAAAACTCACCCCACGTGATGCGTGAAATCGGTCGCCTTCGCGAAGTTACTTTTCGTGATGCGGGTGGCGGAACCGGTAAATCCATTGATGTCGATGATTATGACATGGGCCCTCATGGTTTTAAGCAGATGATCGTGTGGGATGCCGAAGAGCAGGAGATAGTGGGCGGATACCGCTACCTGCATGGCAAAGATATTGAAGTCAACAAAAATAATGAGGTGATGTCTCCCACCTCCCGCTTGTTTCATTTTTCGGATAAATTTATCAAAGAGTACCTTCCTAAAACCATTGAGCTGGGGCGTTCGTTTGTGCAACCACTGTACCAGCCTGCTTTTAACCTGCGCAGAGGTATGTTTGCACTGGACAACCTTTGGGATGGTCTTGGTGCTTTAATCATCGACCATTCCGATATTGAATATTTGTTTGGGAAAGTAACCATGTACACCGATTTCGACCCGCTGGCAAGAGATTTAATTCTATTCTTTCTCCAAAAATATTTTCCGGATCACGAAAAATTGGTAACTCCTAAAAAACCGTTGAAACTCAGCACTTCAGAAAAGATACTAAACAATGTTTTTACGGGCGATAATTATGATGAAGATTATAAAATCCTGGTTCAAAAAGTACGCAAGCTGGGCGAAAACATCCCTCCCCTGTTTAATGCTTATATGAACCTTTCCTCCACCATGAAAACGTTTGGCACTTCTGTTAACGACCACTTTGGTGATGTGGAAGAAACCGGCATCCTGATTACCATTACCGATATTTACACAGGTAAAAAGGAGCGTCACGTTGCCACCTACACAAAACCCTGACAACATGAAAATTAATTATGCTGATTTTGTTATCAGCTCCACCACATGGACAAAATGCCCAGAGCCCGTCAAACCCGAGTACGCCATGATAGGACGCTCCAACGTGGGCAAGTCTTCGTTAATCAACATGATAACAGGGCGTAAAAAACTAGCCAAGACATCGGGGACACCGGGAAAAACCATCACCATCAATCATTTTCAGGTAAATGACGAATGGTACCTTGTTGACTTGCCGGGATATGGTTATGCCCGCAGGAGCAAAACCGAGCGTGCCAAATGGGAAAAGATGATTAAAGGCTACATTTTAAACCGGGAAAATCTGATGACCCTATTTACGTTGGTGGACGTACGTCATGAACCGCAAAATAACGACATGGAATTTATCGAGTGGCTTGGCATGTCAAGCATACCTTTTGTCATGATTTTTACCAAAGCCGATAAATTGACCCGCAATCAGCTGGAAAGCAACCTGGCTGCTTATAAAAAAGCCATGCTAAACAATTGGGAAACACTGCCACCTATGATCGTGACTTCATCAGAAACCGGATTGGGAAAAGAGGAGTTTCTAACCTACATTGAAGATACCAATAAACTTTTTGCTCAGATACCCGGCAAATAGTTTACCAAACTTGGCGGTAGCTGAAAGAACAAAAAAAGCCTGACCAGGGAAGCAATGTTCGCATCCGGTCAGGCTTTTTTTACCACAATGGGTTAAATGTTGTTATCAATCGTTGTCGTCATCATGGTTTTTGCCACTGTCATTGTCGTGATGATAATGCCCTTTCATTTTAGAAAGATTGCCCATCCCTTTCATATTCATCATCTGTCCCAGCTGGGCAACTGACTTCATATCGATGTCTCCGGCAATGTCTAAAACTACTTCCTGGTCTTCTCCCTGAAGCGTCATCAACAACTCGGCAACTTTATCGCCCGATTTTTTAACATAAAATTTAATGGTTTGGCCATCATCCTGAACGGTCATCATTTCGGTGTAATTATCGATTTTTAAAGCTTTTTTTGCTTTTTCAATCAGGGGAAACTTGGCCACACCGGGCTGAGGTTCATAACTTAACATTTTGAGGCCGGTGAGTTGTTTCATCATCTCGTGTGCCTCTTCCATTTGACCGGAGCTGTCGCTTACCTGCATGGAGGCAAGCATCTCAAACATTTCGGGCGATACGCTAACACCGGTAAATCCCTTTTCGGCGGCGTATTTTTC
Organism: Bacteroidales bacterium; assembly: GCA_024762735.1. Lineage (GTDB taxonomy): Bacteria > Bacteroidota > Bacteroidia > Bacteroidales > F082 > B16-G9. Next base: position 20,401 of record JANTGU010000006.1, read on the forward strand.
ATAAAATTTATCCATGGCTGTTTCTTGCGCATTAACGACCATTGGAAGGCTGAACATCAGCAGTGCTAAACTTACAAATAGCTTTTTCATTGTTTTGATTTTTAATGATTATTGTTGTATTTAATTATTCCTATATTATCTATCATGGCTACCGGCTGAAGACTTTCCATCCCCTTGTTAACCACCCCTACCTTGTCGAGCATCTTTAAACTGGTGTTGAGGGGTTTGGCCACTTCCCGGGTTTGAGCCAATCCTTTATCAAAATTAATGGCGAGTACCGATAAAGCATCCGTAGCCTGCTGATAGGCCAAGGCCGGATTATTATAGTTGTTGAGTGTATGTTTGATGTTAAAAACATCCGAGGTGGTCCAAACCGTAAGCAGAATGAGTAGTGTAGCAGCTACCCCTACCAAAGTATAATAGAGGCCACGGTGTTTACCAAACCCGACCTCACGCGGGTCGTTTTCGACATTTGCAAGCTCATCCTTACGGGCAACCAGTTCCCAAAAGTTTTGCTCAAAAGTTTCATTCAACGTAGATTTGGCAGACTTCTGATAAGCCAAAAACTGACTTTTAAGAGGCATTAAATCTTCGGGTATATCTTCATGAAGCAGATAGTATTTTATCTCTTGTTCTTCCGTCACCGAAGACATCCCGTTTAGATACTTGTCCACCAATTGATATAGTCTATCGTAATTCATTTTCCTCCAGTTTTATCAGTGATTCTCTAATCGATTTACGTGCTCTCGAAAGGTTAACCCTAATGTAATTTAAATCGAACCCAGTTACTTCCCGGATTTCATTATACTCGTACCCCTCCACATCCCGTAGGTGAAGAATGGTTTTTTGCTGCTCGGGCAACCGCTCCATCAATGTCTTTACCTGCATTACCATGTCGTGTTGAATCGAATGCTCCATAGGGCTTGTGTAAGGTTGATGGTTAACCCCTTCGTTTAAGCTGCCAAATTTTTCGCGCTTGGTTTTTAATTTATCCAAGCAGCGGTTTCTGGTCATGGTCATCATCACGGCTTCCAGGTTGTTATACTTTCCCAATCGTTCTTTCATATCCCAGAGTTTTAAATAAACTTCCTGGACGGTGTCCTCCGCTTCCTCCCTGTTTTTTAACAGGAAAATGGCCAACCTGAACAACTTGTCCTTTTTTGGCAACAACTCCGACTTAAACGCTTCTGTGGTCATTTCAATGATATAGACGATGCTTTCTGAATGATATTACAATGATAAAGCTTTTTAACCGATACGGGCAATATTATTTACCGGCAAATGGGTGTTTTTCAGACTGGATGTTTCACAAATTTGATAGTACCTCATTTTTGCTCTGTCCTTCAGGGCAATGATAAATGTTTTAGCGCCAATAGGCTTTAGCTTTTAATCATTAAATATTAATGGCTAAAACCTTCAGAATAGAGATTCTAACAACTCCGCCATGAAGGATGGGGTCAAAAAATCAAAAAATAAAGGTAACTAATCAGTGTATTGTACCTGAATAAAATATTTAATAAAATGAATGATATTTATTATGACCCACCCCTTTATCCCCTCCGGGTGAGGGGAGTTAGTGGTATTCATTTTATTAAATATTTTATTCAGGTATTTCATTTTGTACTATGAAAAATCAGAAAATAAATTCTCATATTCCCATCCGCTGGAGGGGATAAAGGGGTGGGTTAATCAACAAATCTATTTATTTTCTGATTTTTCAACCTTATATCTTTACACTGATTAGTT
>JANTGU010000007.1 GCA_024762735.1 Bacteroidales bacterium
TTGTAAATATCAGCGCTTCTGTTAACTATCTCCTTCATTTTCTCATGTTCTACTTCCGATAATTTTTTACCTTTATAGCAATACATTCCGGCTGCTTTATCATAGTTGGTTTCCTGAATAAACTTGTAAAACACTTGAATTACTTTGGCAGGACTTTCTTGCTTAACAGTATTATTTCCAACGCAGGAAAGCATTCCTGTGGATACTGATATTAGCAAGGTAATAAGTAAGATTAAGTTTTTCATGGTGATTAGTTTTTGTAATGGATAATTAGAATTGGTAGAGAAACATGTGAGTTTTGGATGTCAGCCTTTTGATTAGAAAGGGCTCGATACTCCTAATATATAACTTACTATGAGGTTTATTTAAATACATATTTGTATCGTTTAAGTTTATGTGATTAACAACTTATGAGTTTTTGAGTAAACCTATTTACTTTGTATTTTTATGAATAATTTTAAATACTTCGTTTTTTCCATTTCCTATAATTTTAATAAAATACAATCCATCTATTAAGTTACTTAAATTAATTGTTAGGGTTGATCTCTTATTTGTCATATATTGCAACCTTACCACACCATTAATACTTAAAACAGTTATTTTAAGGTTTTCATTTTCAGGCAAACCTGTAATTATAATGTATCGATTTGAAGGATTTGGAAATACCTTAAACTGGTTGCTGTTAGCATTATTAACAGCTGAATTTCCACCACAATGGTTACAAGTATTGAAACAAACGGTATCTGTTTGGTAGTCAGAGTCAGGAACTATCACAAATCTGTAATTGTCCCACGCGATACAATCCGAATTACTTGAGTTTTCAGCTTCTGTTCCATTTACAAATCTGTATTTAATAAAACTGTTAACAGGAAGAGGTAATGTGGCGCTGTATTTTAACCCATTAGGAATCATCTCTATATCTGATTCATTATTGTAGTTTTTGATATGAAGATATACGCCATCTTCCGAAACATTAACATCTTGCATATCTACGGTAAAGGTTGTATTAACTGTATTTATATATTCAGCCTGTCTCCATTTTGCCACCTCTGCTTGTTCGTTTAACAGATCATGCATGTATAATCCGGAAGGTGTTAAAAGTGAAGTATCATTCCAATATTCACCTATTCGTGAAATGGAGCCGGATTCGTGATTAAATATAGCGGCCTCATTCGGATTGCCGGATGACATGTTTGTTGATAGCACGCACCAGTTAGCCGATGAGATAGAATAGTTATCCAGCAACACCTGCCATTCGTCAGACTGTTGAAAGCTGGAATCGTTTGTTAATCCTTCGTTCTCTCCCCATGCGTATATATTGCCCCATTCAGATGTGAAAACAGCTATACCGTTGTTAATTGCTGCAATTACATCGTTCTGATACCTTGTGTTTCCGTCATAACTTGCATAAAAGTGGAAAACATAAGCCGTATTATCATCGTCGACAGGTAATAATGAAGCGTTATTCACTTTCCTTGAGTAATCTTCTGTTCCTATAAGAACTAAGTTATCAGAATATTTACGAATGGTATCAACTACTGTTTCAGCATAGGCTTTTATTGTGGGCCAATCAGGAACTATTGGTTCATTATAAATTTCAAAAATTATGTTGTCATACTGTCCATATATTTGAGCCATATACGCAAAAAATTCTGTAGCGTTTTCGATGTGTTCATCGGCATGATGAGAATGATAATCTATAATTACGTAGATGTCTCGCGCTATAGCAGCATCCACAATTTTCTCAACAAAAGCAATTTGTGTTTCTTTCCATTGGTCATGAAGGTATCCTCCCAAACCATTAAACTCTTCATCAACAGTCATTGGTGCCCGGACTAATTCAACATTTAAATAGTCAACTAAGGAATTAACAGCACCTTCTGTCCAGAATTCCTCGCCCCCCCATAAACTCCAAAAAAAACTCATGCCTTTTACCTGAACAGGCACCCGGGTTCTTTCACCAACTATCGTATTCCCATCTACTTGCATTTCTCCATAATATGAAACCGGTCCCGGACCCGGATTAGTGCTTGAAATAATTGGGTCGGTGCAATTTGTACATGAACCAAAACAAACCGTGTTAAAACTGATGTCTATATCAGGAACTATAAATCTTCGGTTACCGTTACTATTAGCGCAAGTACCTTCTATTATTTCTTCAGTTGAACCATTTACATACTTAAACTCAACAGTTTTATTTGTTTCCATCTCGATAGTTGAACTATACACATCGCCATATGGTTGCATAAGCACAGGAGTGGTCCAGTTATTAAAACTACCCATCATGTAAACTTCATTATTGGAAACCGTTTCATTGTGCATATTTACTGAAAAGGTAACATTTACGGTTTGATTTGACTTTTCTGTGAGTCGAATGTAATCGAAAGTTGCATTGGCATCATTTCCACCTAAATTAACCGTTAAGGCTATGTTTGAAACATCGTCATTTGCATGAGTGTAAGAAATACAGTGTTCTTGCCATTCTCCTGTAAAACCTGTTGCCACATCATTAAAATATTGGGTATATGGCTCCAGGCCTAAACCAACGGAGAATTCTATTTGTCCACTTTCCCTGGTGGCCCTCCAGCAAAGTTCATAGGTGTAGTTTTGTTGTAGTGTCAGGTTGCCTTGCCCCAATTGGATATCCCATGGATTAACACCCGGATCTGTTATGTTAAATGTTGCTTCTCCATTGTTTGCTGATACATCTGCTCCATATGCCCACCACCCATCTAAACCCAGCGTAAAATCAGGATTAATTAGCAACTCTTTATCACTACCTGCTTCGCTAAGCCATATTGTTGCATTGGTTATAAAAACGCCATCATCACCGGATGCATCTCCTGCATTTAATGGCTGAGACCACCCGGGATAGGTTACTGATGCATCGTGAGCTGTTTCATCTTCCGGAACAGAACTATCGCCAACTCCCACAACCCTACCATGACCATAAGTTGCACAAACAGCCATTACACCGGTGGTGCCGGTAGTGGAGTAGCCATCATAAAATACTAAACCAACGGCAGTTGAATTTGCATTTGTATCAATGGTAAATGTCGCACCATTGTAAAAAGCTAAACCGTCCACATCTCCTGCAGGGCCATGCAATATTAAGTTTGATGGTAGATTTGATACATTGAGTGCCGGATCTTTATTTATGTTACTACCAACATCCAATGTAAAACCAAAGGGGTTGTTATAAGATGCAAAAAAGTCATTCCACACTTCAAGTGCATCCCAACCGTCACCATCCCTGTCGGCGCCAGCATGGTCAGAAATAATAAATAAACCGCCACCGGCTTGAACGAAATTGATTATTGCCAGTTTCTCTGAATCTGAAAAAGGGTTGTTGGGCTCACAAATAACAAAAATGTCATAGTTTGATAAATCTTGTGAATTGGATGTGTTATTATAAGTAATAAATCCGTCGTCTGGTAATGTTTCAACATAATACCCGCGTTTTACCATTTCCACACCCCAGCTCGAAAGTGCACCTTGCCAGTAGCTTTCAGAGCTTGATTGAGTAATACCAGATTGTTCCGGAACAGGAATGGCCTGATCATCATCAATTATCCAATCAGCATTACCAGCGGTTTCATTTTTAGTATTATCAAAAAGAATTTTCTTTTGCGCAAAACCTGATAGTGTTATTGTTAGCAAAGTAACTACTATGATAAAAATACGTAATTTTGTAATCATTAGAACTCTTTAATGTAAAATAAGCTAGCCAAAATTAATACGATACTGGTACACAATCAAATCTTAACTGTCCTGATTTACAAATCAGGACAGCTTTCCCGGCAGGATAATCATCAGGATGAAAATCAGCGCGATTTTAGAATTGGAAAAATGATTTTGAGTGGTTAACGGAGAAGGAGCAACTAATCGTCAATCTGTTTGTAGGCCTTCACATATTCCGATGGGGTCATCCCGGTATTTTGCTTAAATACCTGATAGAATGCTGACCTGGAACGATAACCCACTTCGCTGGCGATGCCATCGACGCTGAAGTGCGCATACTCTTCTGAAATAAGTAGTTTTCTTGCTTCGTCGATGCGGTATTTGTTGAGCAGCGATGAAAACGACAGACCGAATCTGTTATTAATTATTGAGGAAAGATAGGTATTGTTTGTGCCCAACAATTTAGCCAACTTACTTTCGTTGAGATCGTTTTTGCGGAAAATTTTGTCTTCTTCCAGCAGATTTTTTAGTTGGATATAAATTTGCTTCTCAGCCTTGCTATTGATGCCAACGGAATTATTGACTTTTTTCTTTTCCAAACGTTTTAAGCTGACATTAACTTTATCCAGCTCCAGGTTTTTTTTAACAACCATTATAAAAGCGGCATTTAATTTTTTTAGCTGCCTTCTTAACAAAAAAAGAAACACAAATGCCGTGATAAGAACCGCAACAATAGCTATGGTAGCCACCCTGTGTCTTCGCACCTTTTCGTGTTCATACTCTTTTTCAAACCTTAATTTTTTAATTCGCTCTTTTTGCAAATCATAATCAAATTGAGCCCTGATAGCCGTCAGTTGATTCGAGTTTACTTCGCGATTGTACTTTTTAAACTGCATCAGTGATTTGTGCAAGTATTTGAGCGCCAAATCATAATTATGAATAATCAAAGCCACTTCATACATATAATAATAGTAGATGGGTGACGCCTCATCTTTTTCCTGTGATTCGCGTAACCGGGTGGATTTTTCAAGATAGTAGGTTGCCGAATCTATCAGGTCCTTTCTGGCAAAGTACCAGGCACGGCTTCCGTAAGCATTACTTAATTGGGTGGAGTTGTTTTTTATACTCTGTTCCATAAGATATTTTGATAATTCAGATGCCAAATCCACACTGTCAAGCAAAGCATAGCTCAGGTGTTGGTAGGTTGTTATCAAAAGTTCCTTTTCCGAACCTGCATCACTTATCATCGACCTTGCCATCTTATAGTATCGAATGGCTTCCGCCTGGTTGCCTTTCCGATAATAGGCAAGTCCAAAACTGGTATATACATCAGCCAGCAAAGCCGAGTCACCCGATTGCGATGCTATTTCATAGGCCTGATACAGGTATTCCCATTTAGAGTCGTCATCAGTGGTGTGACTGGCATTTTCAAACATAATAATCAACAACTTGATCATTTTGGCATTATCTCCCAACTCTCTGTATATATCCAATGCCTGTTGACAATACTTGCTTGATTCAAGATACCTGTGCATGCTTTCCAGAGTGCCGGCTAACCGGAGCAGTGTTTCGCCCTTGGTAACGGAATCCTGTTCCACTGTTTTTGAGTCGATAATTTGTTTCAGGAACCGAATGGTTGTGGTGCCGTCAAGATTTGTTTCTGAGATGGATGTTCCAAAGTTCAGAATATGATAATAGGCATGAGGAAATTTTAACGGATTAACATAAAACAGGGCAGAATCAATGTTCCTGTATGCCATTTTGAGATCATTGAGCGTAGCATTGTATTGTGCCAGTTCCAGAAAATAATGTGTTTTAAAGTTGTCAGAGCGTTTTAATAAAAGGGTCTGCCTGTTATCTTTCAGCCATTGCCGATATTGCCTGATTGTATCATTGGGTTTCAGGTCCTGAAAATTTATTTTGGTGATGGTTTGTTCAAAAACAGTGTCAGGCAGATTGGATTTTTTAAGTAAATTTTCTGAGAGGTCATCCAATGATTGTGCTGAAGCAAGGACGAAGAAAAATACATATTGAATGCTAACAATTAATTTTCTGTACATATTCTTGTTGTGGGAATTGTAAATTAACGGTTCATATTGCATCTCTTTTAATCATAAATCGGGTTACGATAGGGGTAAATGCACCCCATTGATCAAGTAAATTGTAATTCAAATTAAGTGTGAGTAAATATAAAAAAGATTTAACTCAGACTATTTCTAAATTATTACAAATGTTTATCTGCTGTTGGCTTTCTTCTTTGTAATTGTTTGTGGACGCTTTTATAACAATTTTCCATCATTCGCTGTTTATCTGCTATTTCTGACTAATTTTGCAGCTTCAAAAAAATAAGAATACTATGGACACCCCTGATAAGGAAACAAAATCATTGAATTTTATTGAATCCATCATCGAAGAGGATATCAACAATAAAAAACACGATGGCAGAATACACCTCCGCTTTCCGCCCGAGCCCAATGGCTACCTGCACATCGGACATGCAAAATCCATCTGTTTGAATTTTGGCCTGGCTCAGGAGTACAACGGCAAATGTAACCTGCGCTTCGACGATACCAATCCGGTAAAAGAGGATGTGGAATATGTTGACTCCATCAAAGAGGATATCCAGTGGCTGGGATTTCAGTGGGACGAAGGCCCCTATTACGCTAGCGACTACTTTGATAAACTTTATGAATGGGCTGTTAAACTGATACAAGAGGGCAAGGCTTATGTGGATGAACAGTCGCAGGCGCTCATCAGCGAGCAAAAGGGTGTTCCTACCCGTCCGGGTGTCGAAAGTCCTTACCGCAACCGTCCCGTGGAGGAGAGCCTCGACCTGTTTGAAAGAATGAAAAACGGTGAGTTTGAAGATGGCACCAAAGTACTAAGGGCAAAAGTGGATATGACATCACCCAATATGCACATGCGCGACCCCATCATGTATCGCATTCTGCATAGCGAACACCATCGCACCGGCAACAAGTGGAACATCTATCCCATGTACGACTGGGCACATGGTCAGTCTGATTTTATCGAAGGCATCACCCACTCGCTTTGTACACTGGAATTTGAAATACACCGCCCGCTGTACGACTGGTTTTTGGATCAGATTGTGGAGGGGAGTTATCGTCCGCGTCAGATTGAGTTTGCACGCCTTAACCTCAGCTACACCGTGATGAGCAAACGCAAATTGCTTCAGCTGGTGGAAGAGGGTATTGTAAACGGTTGGGATGATCCCCGTATGCCTACCATTTCGGGATTGAGAAGAAGAGGTTATACCCCCGAATCGATTCGTAGTTTTGCCGACCGTATTGGTGTGGCCAAGCGTGATAACATAATCGATGTTAGCTTGCTGGAATTTTCAGTGCGCGAACATCTTAACAAAATCACAACCCGGGTAATGGGAGTGCTTAATCCTGTTAAGGTGATTATTACCAACTATCCCGAAGACAAATCGGAAGAGGTAGAATTAACCAACAATCCGGAAGACGAAAACTCCGGCAGCAGAATGGTTCCGTTTGGCCGTGAGATTTACATCGATCGTGATGATTTTATGGAGGATCCACCCAGGAAATTCTTCCGCATGGGTCCCGGCCGTGAAGTGCGCTTAAAAGGTGCCTACATCATCAAATGCGAAGATTATAAAAAAGATGACAAGGGCAACATCACAGAAATTTATTGCACTTACGATTCGGAAACCAAAAGCGGAAGTGGTGCTACCCGTAAAGTAAAAGGAACGCTCCACTGGGTTTCGGCTGAACATGCCATAGATGCCGAGGTAAGGCTTTACGACAGACTTTTTGTAGATGAGGAACCCGATGGCCATAAAGACAAAGACTTTAAGGACTTCTTAAACCCCGAATCATTAAAGGTATTAAGCAACTGCAAGCTGGAACCCTACCTGGCTCATGCCAAAGCAGGCGACAAGTTTCAATTCCAACGGCTGGGTTATTTTTGTGTTGATCCTGACAGCAGGTCTAATAAATTGATTTTTAACCGGACAGTGCCGTTGCGCGACAGCTGGGCAAAAAAGAACAGATAAAATATTTTCTGTATCTTTGAATGGTTAAAAATTCACAACCATGAGCAATGTAACGCGCACCTTTGATATCTTAAAAAATGCCGAGGAAAAGTATAACCACGATATAGCCTTAGCAGTTAAACGAAACGGAAAATGGGAAACATTCAGCACGGCAGATTACCGTGAAAATGTTGATGCTGTAAGTTTTGGTTTACTGGCTCTTGGTTTGGAAAAGGGCGACAAAGTAGCCATAGTAAGCAACAACAGGCCTGAATGGAATTTTCTTGAAATGGGAATAGCCCAGATTGGTTGTGTACAGGTTACCATCTACCCAACCATTAGCGAAAAAGAGTACCGTCATATTTTATCACATTCCGAAGCAAAACTCCTGTTTGTAGCCAATAAAGAGCTGTATCAAAAACTTAAACCTGTATTTGATGACACCGAAAATGTGAAAGAGATGTACACCATCGATGCCATGGACGGGATAAAAAACTGGAAAGAGGTGCAGGCATTGGGTAAAGACAAAGAGTTGGAACTACGACCTTTGCTCGAGGAAAGAAAAAACGAGACAAAACCGGAAGATTTGTCAACGCTAATTTATACTTCGGGTACCACAGGCCTCTCAAAAGGGGTGATGCTCACCCACGACAACATTGTTCGTAACATAAAAATGGCCAACAAAGTGGTTCCCTACTTAAAACCCGGCGACAGGGCGTTAAGCTTTTTACCCCTATCGCATGTGCTCGAACGGGTTGGAAATTATTTGTGGCAATATAAAGGGCTTGTTGTTTATTATGCCGAAAGTATCGAGACCATTGGCGATGATATGCGCGATATAAAGGCCAACACTTTTATTACGGTTCCCCGTGTTTTTGAAAAAGTTTTTGATAAAATCGTAAACAAAGGGAGGGAGCTTAAAGGAGTAAAAAAATCGCTTTTCTTTTGGGCTCTTGAGGTAGGAGATAAATTTGATCCCGATCCTGCTAAACGAACTACCTGGTACAATTTTAAGCTGGCCATTGCCAACAAGCTAATCTTTAGCAAATGGCGTGAGGCACTGGGCGGCGAGCTTAAAGGGGTTATTGCCGGGGGTGCCGCCCTTCAACCACGATTAGCACGTGTATTTTGGGCAGCAAAAATTTATGTCCAGGAGGGTTATGGGCTTACCGAAACTTCCCCCGTGGTATCGGCTACCGGTTATTTCCACCCTTATGTTAGGTTTGGATGGGTGGGGTATGTGAACCCTGAAATTGAAGTTAAAATTGCCGATGACGGCGAAATCCTTGTAAAAGGCCATAACGTGATGAAAGGGTATTACAAAGACCCTGAAAAAACCAGCGAGGTTATTGACAACGAGGGATGGTTTCATACCGGCGACATTGGTGAGTTCGACGACCAGCGCATGCTGCGTATCACCGACCGGAAAAAAGAGATTTTTAAACTGTCAGGAGGAAAATACGTAGCCCCTCAGCAAGTCGAAAACATCTTTAAGGAGTCGATGTTTATTGAACAAATTATGGTGGTGGGCGAAAACGAAAAGCATACCGCAGCCTTAATCGTTCCCGATTTTAAATTTCTCGGAGACTGGTGTAAAATCCACCACCTTAAGGTTGGCGACAATAAAGAGATGATCAATCATCCCGATGTAATTGCCCGTTACGAAAAAGAGGTTGTCAAGTATAACAAAGAGTTAAACAAGGTGATGCAGGTGAAAAAGTTTAGGCTTGTTTGTGAAGATTGGACCCCCGAAAACGGCTTTCTGTCGCCCACGCAAAAATTAAAGCGTAAAGTGATTCTTGCCAAATATAAAAACCTGTTGGATGAAATTTACGAGAAGAATTAATCCTCCTGTTTTCTAAGTTTTTTCAGCGACCTTTATAGCGCACTGGTATTCTGCTGTGTTATTTTACAGGGTCAAATATTAATAGCTCCGTTCTGATAGCTATCGAGGTTGCCGCTTGCCCTGATCTAGGCCCCTGAGCCTGTCGAAGGGTGCCGAAAGGGAAACAGAATATATGACAAAATCTAAAACCTTATCCAGCTTGACAGTTTTTATTTCGCCACTGCTTTCCCGTCAAAGGCCCATTTCAAATAAATAGCACCCCAGGTAAAACCACCTCCAAAGGCTGCCAATACAAGGTTATCTCCTTTTTTCAACTGGTCTTGCCACTCGTGCAAACACATGGGGATGGTACCGTTGGTGGTGTTGCCATATCGTTCGATGTTGATCATCACTTTTTCCTTTTCCAATCCCATGCGGCGGGCAGTGGCATCGATAATACGCATGTTGGCCTGATGGGGTACCAGCCATGAAATATCTTCCGATTTCAGGTTGTTACGTTCCATAATTTCTACCGACACATCTGCCATGCGGGTAACAGCAAACTTAAATACCGGCTGACCCTCCTGGTAAACAAAATGTTCTTTGTTGTCCACTGTTTCGTGCGAAGCAGGGCGTACCGAGCCACCGGCTTTTTGATGCAGATGAACCCTTCCCGAGCCATCGGTATATAATCTTGAATCGATGATGCCATTTTCGTCTTCCGAGGGTTCCAGCAAAACAGCACCGCCGGCATCGCCAAACAGCACACAGGTAGTACGGTCGGTGTAATCAACCACCGACGACATTTTATCGGCACCCACCACGATAACCTTTTTGTATTTTCCGGTTTCGATAAACTGGGAAGCGGTTACCAACGAGTACAAAAATCCTGAACAAGCCGCGTTGATATCAAAACTAAATGCGTTTTTTATTCCTACTTTGTCACTGATAATATTGGCTGTTGCCGGGTAAACCATGTCGGGAGTTACCGTGGCACAGATAACCAGGTCGATATCATCAGGGTTGGTATTGGTTTTTTTCAGCAAGCCTTTTACGGCTTCGGTACCGATATCAGAAGTTCCTTTTCCTTCTCCTTTTAAAATGTGACGCTCCTTGATGCCCGTGCGGGTCATGATCCACTCGTCGGTGGTGTCAACCATTTTTTCAAGCTCTTTATTAGTAAGAACATATTCGGGTGCCCAGGCATGAATGCCTTTGATGGCCGCTCTGATTTTTGTCATAATCAATTTTTAAAGACGGGTGCAAAAGTAAATAATTATTTCTTTGAAGGGATAATAATATAACTCGAATGATTACAAACTATTAGCCCTCGCTTGTAAACCGGGCATGAGAAGGCAAACAGCTTTTGCCAATTACTACGCGTTGGATAACCCGAAAAACCTTTCTATCTAATATAACACCACACTTTCGCTAATAAAATTTTATCTTTGCAGCTACCCAAAAAACAGTTAACATGGAAATGCCAAAATTATACACGCCTACCAACCATATCAGGGTGGTAACGGCCGCTTCTTTATTTGACGGACATGATGCCGCTATTAATGTGATGCGCCGGATTATTCAGTCAACTGGCGCCGAGGTTATTCACCTCGGGCACAATAGGTCGGTACACGAAATTGTGAATGCCGCCATCCAGGAAGATGTACAGGCCATTGCCATCACCTCGTACCAGGGAGGACACATGGAGTTTTTCAAGTACATGTACGACATGCTAAAAGAAAAAGGCAACGACCACATCAAAATTTTTGGCGGTGGCGGCGGGGTTATCCTCCCCGAGGAAATTGAAGAACTTCAAAATTATGGCATTGCCCGCATCTACTCTCCTGATGATGGTATGCACATGGGATTGCAGGGGATGATTAACGACCTGTTGCAACAATCGGATTTTCCAACCGGACACAATATTAAGGTTACCAAAGACGACATTCTGTCGAAGGATTATATCGCCATGGCCCGTTTAATATCTGCTGCCGAAAACAACCGTGAGGAGGTTGAGGGACTGCTGGATGAGTTAACCACGGTGGCCAACGATAAACGTTCACCGGTACTGGGCATTACAGGAACAGGGGGCGCCGGAAAATCGTCGTTGGTTGACGAGTTGGTGCGCCGTTTTATCTACGATTTTCCCGATAAATCGGTGGCCATCATTTCGGTGGATCCCTCCAAGCGTAAATCGGGCGGTGCCCTGTTGGGCGACCGTATCAGGATGAATGCCATAGACACGCCAAATGTTTACATGCGGTCGCTGGCCACACGTCAGGCCAACCTCTCCATCTCAAAATATGTAAAAGATGCCGAAATTATCGCCCATGCGGCCGGCTTTGACTTAATCATCCTTGAAACATCGGGTATCGGGCAATCGGACACAGCCATCATCGACCATAGCGATGTTTCGCTTTACGTGATGACCCCTGAGTATGGTGCAGCTACCCAGCTTGAAAAGATTGATATGCTTGATTTTGCCGACCTTATCGCGCTAAACAAGTCGGACAAGCGCGGGGCACTCGACGCGCTGCGCGATGTGCGGAAACAGTACCAGCGTAACCACAATCTTTTTGACAGGGAAGTTGACGAGATGCCTGTTTACGGCACCGTGGCCTCGCAGTTTAACGATCCCGGCGTAAATAAGCTCTACGTTAAACTCGTTGGGTTGCTTGGCGAAAGAGCTTCGTTAAGCCTGAATACCAAAATAAACCTGAACGATAAAGAGCAGGAAAAAATCTCCATCATTCCTCCTCAACGCGTACGCTATCTTTCCGAAATTTCGGAAACCGTGCGTAAGTACAATCAATGGGCTGAAAAGCAGAGTGAAATGGCTCAGAAACTGCATAGTCTGGCTATCACCATGGAGACTCTTAAAGAGGAGGGTAATGAACACGAATTGGATAGTTTGCGTGCTGTTTACGATAAACTTGTGCTGGAGCTTAACCCCAAAAACCTGCACATTTTAAAAACCTGGGAAGAGAAAAAGAAAAACTATTCCGACGATTTTTACGTGTTTAAGGTACGTGATAAAGAGATTAAAATAAAGACCTATACCACTTCCCTGTCGCACTCCAAAATTTCAAAAGTAAGTCTGCCTACCTTTAAAAGTTGGGGAGAAATTTTAAAATGGGTATTAAAAGAAAACGTTCCCGGAGAATTTCCTTTTGCCGCCGGGGTATTTCCATTTAAGCGCGAAGGCGAAGATCCCACACGGATGTTTGCCGGTGAGGGAGGCCCGGAGCGTACCAACCGACGGTTTCACTACGTTTCGAAAGGGATGCCGGCCAAGCGTCTTTCCACTGCTTTCGACTCCGTAACCCTCTACGGGGAAGATCCGGACGAACGTCCTGATATTTATGGTAAAATTGGTAACTCGGGGGTTTCTATCGCCTGCCTGGATGATCTTAAAAAACTCTATTCCGGGTTTAATCTGGCTGACCCCAAGACTTCTGTTTCCATGACCATCAACGGGCCGGCGCCCACCATGGTAGCCTATTTTCTGAATGCTGCCGTCGATCAGCAATGCGAGTTGTACATCAAAGAAAACGGGCTGGAAGAGGAGGTGGACACCATGATTTCGGAAATTTACAAGCAACGCGGAACCAAACGACCCCGTTACAACGGCAAACTGCCCGCCGGTAACGACGGGCTGGGATTGATGCTGCTTGGGGTTACCGGTGATATGGTGTTGCCAAAAGATGTTTATGAACGCATTAAAGCTGACACCCTTACCAAAGTGCGTGGAACCATTCAGGCGGATATTTTAAAAGAAGATCAGGCACAAAATACCTGCATCTTTTCCACCGACTTCTCGCTGAAGCTGATGGGTGATATCCAACAATATTTTATCGACCATAATGTTCGTAATTTTTATAGCGTTTCTATTTCAGGATATCATATTGCCGAGGCAGGTGCCAATCCCATCAGTCAGCTGGCTTTTACCCTGGCCAACGGCTTTACCTATGTTGAATATTACCTGAGCCGTGGGATGGACATTAACAAGTTTGCCCCCAATCTCTCCTTTTTCTTTTCCAATGGCGAAGACCCCGAATATGCAGTAATAGGAAGGGTTGCCCGCTTGATTTGGGCCAAGGCTATGAAAGAGAAATATGGTGCCGACGACCGGTCGCAAAAATTGAAATATCATATTCAAACGTCCGGACGCTCACTGCATTCGCAGGAAATTGATTTCAACGATGTAAGAACCACCTTGCAGGCATTGTACGCCATCTACGACAACTGTAATTCGCTGCATACCAACGCCTACGACGAAGCTATTACCACACCTACCGAAGAGTCGGTGCGAAGAGCCATCGCCATTCAGTTAATCATTAATCATGAACTGGGCCTGGCAAAAAACCAAAACCCGTTGCAGGGCTCGTTTATCATTGAAGAGCTGACCGATTTGGTGGAGGAAGCCGTGTTGAAAGAGTTTGACCGTCTTACCGAGCGTGGGGGTGTGTTGGGTGCCATGGAAACCATGTACCAGCGCAGCAAAATTCAGGAAGAATCGCTTTATTACGAAAATTTGAAACATACCGGCAAACTGCCCATCATCGGGGTAAACACCTTTTTACCCGAGGGAGGTTCAAAAACCACGGTTCCCGGCGAGGTAATCAGGGCCACCGAAGAAGAAAAAGTATTTCAGATAGAGATGTTACGAAACCTGCATAAAACCTGGGAAAAAGAGACAGAAGAAAACTTGCAAAAACTCCAGGAAAAAGCCGTTCAAAACGGAAACATCTTTGAGGAGTTGATGAATGTGGCCAAGTATGCCTCCATAGGCCAGATTACCGGCAAGCTCTTTAACGTGGGTGGCCAGTACAGAAGGAATATGTAATAGAAATTATTTACACAAATCGGGATGAATTATTTACCCCGATAGGGGTAAAATATGATTAGCCCGGTCCCGATAGCTATCGGGATTAACCCCGGGTAAGAAAAAAGGTAAACCTGTTTTGGCGCCCGCCCGACTGAACGTCGTTCGGGCGGGGGATTTTTGCCCCCTGCCCTGAGCCTCGGTTGCTGAGCCTGTCGAAGCAGCCGAAGAGGAGGGAGCAAAAATCATGACAAAACACAATAGACTTTAATGCGGATAGCCAATACAGGAAGAAAATTCAATACCTTATAATTTGGCAAATTTACAGGTGGGTTGGTAACCAGTAAAAGATAAAATTTAAAAATAACCCTTCCACCACGATGGCTAACAGAGCAATGGGGAGGGCTTCTTTACGGTCGGAGTAATATTTCCGCAATAAGAAAGCGCCAAATACCAACGACAGCAGCCACGGGGTTAGCAGGATGATGCCATACATCCCATAATGACGCTTAAATTTTACAATAATACGGTTTCTACGGGTAAATTTCTTTCTATGTTTACGCTTTTCACGTCGTTTCAATAACCATTTCAGGTATCTTTTATTCCACGAGGGAGGAAGGATATTAGCTAGAACCGGTTTAAGGTATTTTCCAAGCAGAAACAAAAGTTTTGCCAGGTTGTAATAGACAATAAAAGAGAGTACCCCCCCTGAAATCATGGTAATAACCGTGGTAGTAAGGTCAAGTTTTATTATCAGCGCGAAAATCGGCGTGTAAAAATACCTGACTGTAGAAATCAGAAATACATTGATGATTTTAAGGGTGTATGACATACGCGCTGCTTAGCAGCAACAAAAATAGTTTTTTTAAACTATCCACAATGAAAGTATTTTCTTACCAGCTCCATCGTCTTATCACTATCGTTTTCAATTTCACGGCGCAAGTTAGTATCGTTAAACGATTGCAACTGCTTTATCAACTGGTTTAAAATAGCTTCGGTAAACACACCCCTGTCCAGGTAAATGTCCTTTTGTTTCAATAAATTATTGGCCGACTCAACACACGATTGGGGAAGCTGTGCCAAACTATTTTGTTTTTCCTGGTGTTCTTCATCAAAAATATTGATGTCCACATAGGTTTTTTCAGCCACCGCCAGCGCATCTTTCATTTCAAAGCCGTGGCGGGCAGCAACCGTCATACCGGCTAACAAGAGGTAGATGTCGGCAGAGCCATCGGGACTACGGAGCTCGACCGTTTGTTTTCCGGAAAAGTCGATGATATCACCCTTTTCCTGCGGGTTCGCACTGCTAATCATGTTAACAGGTTTGGTCCATCCCAGTGGAACCCTTACCAGTACCGACCGGTTACGGTCGCCCCAGCAAATGTTGGTAGGTGCTTCCTGATGAGGAACCAGTCTGAAATAGGAAGTGGGGTTCATGTTTCCAAAAGCCGTGAGCGAAGGGGCAAGTTCCATATAACCGGCAATGGCGGTTTTGGCTGTATTACTGAGCTCTCCGTTTTGAATCATCTGGTTCACACCGTCTTTCATGATGCGTGTGTGAATGTGAAGGCCACTACCGGCTTTCCCCACGGTAATTTTAGGGGCAAACGTTACCTCTACGCCATATTGCATGGCCAACGTTCTGATAATCCATTTGGCTTTTAACAACTGGTCGGCAGCGTCTTCCACGTTAGTGGGTAAAAACTCAATTTCATTTTGCTCGTACACCAGGCCGTCTTTGGTAAAGTTACCCACTTCGGAGTGACCGTATTTAATGGTTCCGCCAGCCTCGGCAATCAGTTTCATGGCCTCAGTTCTAAAATCTACCCATTTAGAAAAAGGAGAAGATTCGTGATAAGCCTTTTGATCTTCGGCATGAAACAGCCCGTCATCTTCACTAATAATGTAATATTCCAATTCCCCCATCGCTTCAAATTCGAAGCCGGTGGTTTCTTTAAAGGTGTTGTGGGCTTTCTTTAAAATGTATTCGGGTGCCCCTTCGAATGGCTTTCCATCCCGATCGTAATAGCTGCAAAGAATATCCAATGCAGGAATCTCTGAAAAGGGGTTAACAAAAGCGGTTTTGTATCTGGGAATTACGTATAAATCGCTGGAGCCTGCTTCCACGAACGGAAACAGACTGGAGCCGTCAACACGCTCACCGGCCGTAAGTATCGAATCGAGATGCTCGCGGTTGCCAATAATAAAGTTCAACGTTTTCAATCTCCCGTCCCATCCCGCGTAGCGGAAGTTAATCATCTGGATATCGTAATCTTCCACGAAACGAATTAAATCGTCTTTGGTAAGCTGGTCTGCCGGTTTGTTTAGATATTGAATAACCGGGTTCGGGTTCATCGAAACAACGTTGTTCATAATTTCATTTTTTAAAAAGGGCTACAAACTTATCAAAATTAATAAGCCGTATTGGTGATTTAAAAAAGAACTTTTCTAAATTTGGAAAAATTTAAAATCTTAAGAGTCATGACTATGAAAAAAATATCCTTTTTACTCATTGTCGTCACCATGGCGTTTTCCGGTTGCAAATATCCTGTGGCCACGCTGAATGGTAGAGTTGAAACATCAAAAGTACAAACCATGAAAGAGGTGCAAAAACAGGTGGACGCACTCAACAAGGCCACCAAAAACCTGAAACCCGATAATGAAGCCCGGATACTATGGGCTAACCCGGCTAATCCTCAAGAAACAGAATATGTTTTGGTTTATATTCATGGCTTTTCGGCAAGTTGTAAAGAGGGATACCCGGTAAACTACGATTTTGCCAAACGTTATGGCATCAACATGTACTGTGCGCGGCTGGCTGATCATGGGGTTGCTGACGAAAAACCGATGATAAACCTGACGGCCGAAAGGTACCTTGAATCGGCTAAACAAGCACTTGAAATAGGAAGGCAGCTGGGTAAGAAGGTGATACTCATGAGTACCTCTACAGGAGGGACGCTTTCATTAATGTTAGCAGCCGACAATCCCTGGATTGATGCTTTAATCATGTATTCACCAAATATTGATGTGGTGGACCAAAAAGCTCACTGGCTTACCAACAAATTTGGTTACGGACTGGCAAAAATGGTTAAAGGTGACATGATTGTGTATGACGACGACCCTCCTGAAGTTCAAAAATATTGGCAGTCGAAATACCATATCAACGGTGTGCGTGCCATGACACAGCTTCTCGAAAAAGCAATGACTCCCGAAACTTTTGCCAAAGTAAAACAACCGGTTTTTGTCGGTTATTACTACAAAAATGAGGAGGAGAAAGATCCCACCGTGAGCATAGAAGCCATGATGAAAATGTATGATGAGTTGGGAACTCCTGCTAAGCTGAAGCAGAAAGTAGCGTTCCCCAATGCGGGCTGTCATCCCATCCCATCGGGTATTTACAACAAGCATTACCAGGACGTAGAGGTCAAAACTTTCGAATTTGCCGAAAGAATACTGGGGATGGAACCGGTGAATGGGAAGTAAAAAGTGGGGTGATGATTTAAGACTGTAGGTTTTAGATTTACCACGTTTTAAGATGTGTTTTAGTTTGAGTAGTTTGTGGATCTGAAGATGTTGATTTATTTCTTTCCTTCCTGCCTGTGGCAGGCAGATGCCATTGACATTTGAAATGATACAGTCGCTTGGACTGCGTTTGAATTGCACTTGCCCGACTGCGTCATTCAGGCGGGAACGTGTAACTAGCTTATGATAAAAATGTAATCGCACGGTTGCAAACCGTGCGAGAGAAGTTTTTGGAATACTTCTAAAATCTTAATTCGCTATTTGGAAATTTTACATTAACCAGACCTGCCAGGTTACCTTCGCACTTGCCTGCGGAAACCTGGCAGGTCTATCTGCATGCTGCACTCTTAAATAATCTCCACCCTTCTCTTCAGCGAGTCAGGGTACTCATAAAGTAATCCAAATGTTATAGGCTGGTTGTGAACCTAAACCACAAAAACTGTCTCGCTAACCGGTGTGCGGCAGTCCATATCCTGCCCTCTGTCAAGATGGTCGGCTATTTCAGCCGATACACCTGCCATGCGACCCAACAAAAAGATAACAAAACCAATTTTTTGCATATCGGCTTTCGAGATGTGGTTTTTCTTGTAATCGAACCACATCAGCTTTAGCGAAATTACGGCAATGACAGCGTCAATATTTACACAATACACGTTGGATGAAACTCCCACCTCGAAAAGCGATTTAACCAGCTCGTGATAAAACTCCCAAAATACATTGTCGATTTTCAACTGCTTAAAATGGTGATATATATAATCTTCGCGCGGGTCGATGTTAACCGGTTTTCCCTTAAAAACAGGGTGGTTAATACAGGGTATTCGGCCATAACTCGATTTACCGGAAGCCTTGGCTTTTTGCTTGTACTCGAGATACTGAACAGCAACTTTATTGCTGAGTGTTTTCAGTTTTGATGTTGCCGGTATTTTTCCCGGGTCGGAAAACTTAACCTTGCTAAAGGAATCTATTAAAAAGTCAACCGCTTCAAATCCGGCTCCACCATGGGCCAGTCCCGTGTTCGACATAAAACCTGCAAAAGCCGTTGAAATATTGTTGCGGGCACTCACACTCTCTTTGGCACCTTTAGCGCTGATGGTCCCCACGCCATTGGTTAGCGTTAATGCCAACAAGGCCTGAAACTCCTCAATTTCCGTTCCTTTGGGAGCACGGTCAAACACGCTTTGAAACGCCACCTCGGTAAAAGAGGTTTGTAAAATTTTTACAGGCCTGCGGCTTCGGATTTTTTTCAACAACGGATTTTTTATAACATTGATGCCCGATAAAACAGTAATTCTTGCTTCGGTGCCCATAAACGCCACCATGTTTTCCACTGTGTTGCGACTTATCTTTTTAAGCAACAGGGGTTGAAAAGCCAAATCAACCAAAATGGCTGCAATTAGAAACAGGTCGCACTCTTCCACCTTATGTTTTTCAAGGTAATGTAAGGCAAACTGGATGATGTTGCTTTTGTTTACCTTTTCTTTAAGCGCTTTGACAATCATTTTCCCGAAAGTGGAAGGAGCATGTTTTCCTGTGGGGAAAAGCGTTTCCGCCAGCTTGTCGGCGGCGGTAAAATCAAACGGTGCAAATTTATCTTTCACTTCCAGTTGGGTCAGGGTTTCAAGAAAAGCACGGATATACTGTTTTCCGATTTCAAACTGCTTATGGTTTCCCATCATGCTAACGGCAGCCATCAGTGCCTGGTTGGGGGTGGCACCGTTTTGTTCGGCAAACCGAATAGCCTGGTAGTAATGATCGTCGGAGCTGCTCAGGTAGTTTAGGGTTGCATTCACAAAAGGCAAGTCCTCTTTATTGGGATGCTGCTTGATGAGCGCGAAAACAATATTGCTTTCAAAAGGATAGCCAACTAAATCAACAACAGGAACACCATGGAGTTCGGCAATTTGAGTTTTCGGGTCGATGGCAGATGCTCCTGACGCATTGCGCATTCTGCGACGCAGATAGGTGGCACCCAGCTCCCGGTTGAATTTTTTAATTTCGGTATTGTAAGGATTCATGGCTTCCACGATAGGAAGTCGCAAGTTAACTGGCAGTTTTATTTTAAAGTCCTTGCCCATCCAGGGTTTCAGGCTTAAATCGCCAATGGGTTCAAAATCGGGTTGAAGACCCAGTTTATCAAACACCGCTTTAACGGCTTCAGGAATATGCTGAATAGAGCTAACCCTGATGCCTTTTGCACTGACCTTTTCAGGTTTTTCAGGATTAAAGGCGGTCATTTTAAAATAGCTGTCAAACCATTTTTCTTTTGATTCGGCATCATCGCCGTCTCCTGCCAGGGCTCCTGCATGTCCTACCGCGCGGGTAAGCTGCGACTTCCATCTTCCGGTAACGCAAACAATCATGGGCTTTTTAAAGGTTAGCTTTTTGGCTTTTATCATGTTCAGGGCTTCCTGCTCGTAGCGGCCTCCCGGTTCAACATAAAGAACAACAGCTTTGGTTCGGTCGTCGTTTTGAGCGGCATGTAAAAACTCTGCCAGTCCAAACTGAATAATTTTATCTTTTCCCGAGCTGACAATGGTTGTTGTACCAAACCCTGAAGTTTTTAAGTAGGACGCAATGGTGTTACCAAAATTTCCTGAGTTGCTGTGAATGGCAATCGATCCTTTAATCAACGATTCTTCGGGTTTGTCACCTCCCAGGGCACCCCCAATGCGTACCTTATTCCACGAATCACCCACTCCTAACGAGTTGGCTCCAAAAACGTCCACCTGGTTCGATTGACAGATTTCGCGAATAATCAACTGATCTTTCACGCTCATCTTCTCCGTAACAATCACAATTCGTTTAAGGGTTTTGTTATAGTGCAACAACTCGGTAACAGCATGATAAACAGCACCCGGAGGCAGATAGATAACACCGGTATCAAACTGGTGATGTTTCATAACATCTGCCAGCCGCGGGTAAACCGGAATATCTCCCACGGGAGTTTCCAATATACCGGAACGGCCATATTGAACGCCGGCCACAATGTTTCCACCGCTAAAAGCGTGCGATACCGGGGTTACTTTCCGGCTCTCGTTGCCTAAAATATTCATCACGCAAACACGTGCCTCTTTGGGGGCAATCTCCTGCAGATTTTGAATGCCTACAAAATAGGGGAATGGATGGGTGTTTTGTTTGTTCATTTTCTTAGTATTTGACGGTTAAAGTGATTATTTTGATTGATGAGCATGTTTTTCCAAAAGGTAATTATCAATATCCACGGCATATTGAATCACTTCTATCATGGAGCTGTCGTACCCGAAAAATTTATAGGGAATTTCCAACGCGTCCAAAATATTGGTAGCGTAGGTTAAACCCTTGATAAGGTTTGGCCCCCCTCGTCCCGAAACAACGTATATATTGGTTTTCCCGTTTTCATTTACATAATCGCGCAGGGCATCAAACATGCCTTTGTAGGTAACAAAAATGTCGGTATTATTGGCCTTGCCTCCAATAATAAGTAAAACACGCGATTGCTTAAGCCAGTATTTATACACTATC
>JANTGU010000008.1 GCA_024762735.1 Bacteroidales bacterium
ATCATTCTGTTAGCGCAAGGATTTATCCGGACTGATATGATGAGAAACTGATAGTACTCCTCAGAATTTCTTAACAAAACTTAATCTTTTACCCTGCTGCTGTGAAGCAATTAACTTTTTTGTATATTTGAAATCATTCTAAATAGAGCGTTATGAAAGTCAATAAAGCAGTGGATAATTTACCCGGTTATTTGAAAGGATACATGGTTGATCAGCATTACGAGCGTTATACGGGACGCGACCAGGCCGTATGGCGCCATGTGATGCGTCGTAACCTGGATTACCTGCCAAAGGTGGCTCACCCTTCGTATGTGAATGGGTTAAGGCAAACCGGTATTTCCGCGGATAGCATCCCGCGTATTGAAGAGATGAATGAGATTCTTGGTCAAATTGGCTGGGGTGCTGTGGCGGTAGATGGCTTTATTCCCCCGGCTGCTTTTATGGATTTTCAGGCCCACAACGTGTTGGTCATTGCAGCTGATATCAGGTCTGTTGAGCACATCAACTATACGCCTGCACCCGATATTATTCACGAGGCAGCCGGCCATGCTCCCATCATCGCGGATGCTGAATATGCATCCTATCTTCAGCTTTTTGGCAAGATAGGCACCAAAGCCTTTTCCTCCAAAAACGATTACGCCTTGTATGAGTTGATTAGGCATCTTTCCATTTTAAAGGCTGACCCCAATACCCCTGAAAAAGAGATAGCAGAGGCTGAGCAAACTCTGTTTGCCGCCGTCGAGAACCTTGGCATTCCTTCCGAAATGGCTTTAATCCGGAATCTTCACTGGTGGACGGTTGAATACGGGCTGATAGGAGATTTGAATAATCCGAAAATTTATGGTGCCGGCCTGCTCTCTTCCATAGGAGAGAGTAGGAGCGCGTTGAAGCCTGGTGTGGTCAAGCTGCCATACACCCTGGATGCCATGGATTACAGTTTCGATATCACCAAACCGCAACCCCAGCTTTTTGTAACACCTGATTTTAATCACCTGACCACTATACTGAATGAATTTGCCGATACCATGGGCTTGCGTACCGGGGGAATGGATGGAATATTAAAAGCACAACGTTCGGGTAAGGTGGCTACGCTGGTGTACAGCTCCGGGTTACAGGTGTCGGGAAGGGTAACCGATGTGCTGGTTCACGAAGGACAACCGGTGTATATCAATACTTCGGGTGAAACCATTTTATGTTATCGTGATGCTGTTTTACCAGGGCATGACAAGCAATATCATGCCACCGGATTTGGCTCCCCCATTGGAAAAATAAAAGGCTCGTTAAAACCTACCCGTTTTTTAACGGATCACGATTTGTCCTCCATGAAGATTGTGAAAGGCTACCATTCGGTATTTGAGTTTGAATCGGGGATTAAAGTAGAAGGGGTATTGAAAAACGTGTTACGCAGAGAGGGGAAGATATTAATCATGAGCTTTGTTGATTGCACTGTTACCCATAAGGGCAAAACGCTGTTTGAACCCTCGTGGGGTGTGTTTGACATGGCAGTAGGTGAGAAAATTGTTTCTGCATTTAACGGCCCTGCCGACCATCAGGCCTGGGGAACGCACTACGAAGCACCAAAAGAAAAAACCCATCAAATAATTTATACTGAAGAGGAACAACGGGTATTTGCCTTGTACGAAGAAATGAGAAATATTAGAAAGGGTGGTAGTAAACGGGGGCAGATAACCAAACTCAAAGAAACCGTTTTAAACCATTTTCCTGATGAGTGGCTGTTGTTGGAGGAGATTGAGGAGTTTTTTAAATATGGTAACGATTAAGCCGACAGGTTGCAAAATCTATTCTTTACGTTGTGGCTAATTTGACATCTTCAAAAATAATTGTCATTTTATGAAATGAAAAAATGTGTATATTTGATTATCAATATTGTTTTTATTATTAATCAAAATTATTAGACATGAAAAAACTTTACTTTGTTGCGATTATCGCTTTTCTGCTTTCAGGCTTAAATGTAAATGCTCAATCACTTTTAGCCAATTATCCTTTAATTAGTGATGGTGTTGATGTCACCGGAAACAATTCGGACATGACTATTCGAAAAGCACCGTTTCAAAATGGTGGTATTTATTCAAACGGTATTTATTACGGTAATGACACTACGGGCTCTCATATTACAACGCCCCAAATAAACAACTTCGATTTTGATAATCTTGCAGTAAAAGTTGATTTTCTACTTGAGGAGTATCCGGAAAACAGAATGCCTGTTGTTATGTGCGGGATGGGATGGCGATGGCTAAGTGCCTGGATGGATGATGATAAACTGGCTATTTCCGCTAATAATGGTAGTATTTTTGAAATTAGTGATGTTACGGTAAATCTTAATGAATGGCATGCTGTAACCCTTACCTATAACAAGAATGACGGCGAAATAAAGTTATATTTTGACAATGTGGACACCTTAACTTTTGAGGTTGATGAGCTTAATCAGGGTAACGATGCCCGAGTTTTAAATTCTGATGGCGGAGGCGGAAGGGCCTATAAAGGTTACTGGAAAAATCTTGAAATTCATAATAGCTCTGTTATTACCCATGTTAACAGTATGCCTTTACAATCCATTAGTATTAAAACAGACGGCAACCGGATACACGTTAACAATCCGCTTGTTAATAATGGGATTAACCTGCAAATGTTTGACATAAGTGGTAGGTTGTTAGCCGGGTACCAGCTTGGCATGGGAACAAATAGCTTTAACATCCCACAGGAAAATCAGGTAATAATGATTGTACTTGATGATCAGAAAGGAAACCGCTTTACCCGGAAACTTTATTGCCACCAGTAAGCTTTTTATAAAGCCAACGTGTTAAATCATAAACCAGTGGGACTGAAATAAACCCGCCTATTACATCCACTAAATAGTGCGCCTTGATGTACACGGTGGCAAACCACAGCAGCACTACCGGAATAAGAATTATCCAAAAGGTTTTTCGTAGGTACTTAAAAGTAAGGATTAAAAAAATAATCGACATGCCCACGTGCGAACTGGGAAAAGCCCCGGTATGGGTTTCGCCGATGCCCTGTGCTATTTTTACAAGCTTGCTGAAAAAATAAGAATCAACAGCTTTGGCATCGGCACCATAAAAATAAAATTGTGGCCCTTTTACCGGAAACAGCGCAAAAAATAGATAGTAAATAACGAAGGAGGTAAAAATAAAAAAGATGATCTCCTTCATTTTTGACCGATTCCAAAAGTACGCCGCTAACCCGATGCCAATGGTTTGCAAATAGTAAAAGAAATAGCTGAAATTCATGATCTCGCTAAACCACTTTTGAGGAAAGTGTTTGGAAAATTCGATGCTGGGCTGCATGCCCCAAAGGTGCTGTTCGGCTGAAACAAACCAAGGATCAAGATAATCGAAAAAGATATTGTTAAGATAACCGGTCTCTTTGTAAAAATAGGTGAGCAGCAAAAGCGGGTAAAAGTTTCGAATCAGGTAATAGATGGTGTTGCGATGCCATTTGGTCGTGTCAGCTTGCACCATGGCAAAAATAAATACGGCAACAGCTACCCGCGCAACAATATGACTTCCCACATGGGTTAACCTGTTCCAGCCAACAACCATGTACAACAAGGTAACAGCCATGTAACCCAGGGTAACTATGTCAACCGGAAGAAACTGTTGTTTTGTTATTTTCATAACGATGCTATTTTTTCTGATTTTTCAACCTGATAAGTTTACACTGATTAGTTACGTAATTATTACAACTTCAACGAAAACTAAACTGCCGTATGGTTTCCTTTTAACCGGCTCATCCGCTGCAACAGGGTTGGGTGCGAATAGTTAAAAAACACGTAAAGCGGATGAGGTCTTAAATTGCTTAAACTTTTAACCGATAGTTTTATCAGCGCGTTGATAAGCTTGTTGGCATCATAGTTTTTTCCGGCATAAGCATCGGCCTGGTATTCAAATTTGCGTGAAAACAGGTTCGAAAAAATGCCCATGATAAACGATACAGGAGAAAACAGAAAAGCAAAGGCCAGCAGTCCCATGTGAAAGGAGGGCTGTTTGGCACCCAGGGCATACGATAACTCCGGGTTCGACAATGCATACCACAGCAGCGCTACTAATATGCCTGTTTGAACCAGCGACATGGCAAGTCCCTTGACAATATGCCTGTTTTTGTTGTGCCCAACCTCGTGCGCCAGCACCCCTACAATTTCTTGAGTGGTTAAATCGTTGATAAGGGTATCGTAAAGAATAATCCGCTTTTTGGCACCCAGCCCCGAAAAATAGGCGTTGGCTTTGGTGCTTCTTTTGGAACCGTCAATCACGTAAATGTTATCCAGTTTGAACCCTGCTTTTAGGGCAAACTGCTCGATGGCTGATTTAAGTTCACCCTCTTCCAACGGAGTGAGTTTGTTAAAGATGGGGACAAAAATCTGGGTGTAAAACATGGCCATAAAAATCATGAAAATGCTCAGGCCTCCCATGACAATAATCCAAAACCATTCACCGGTCGCCGCGTAGGCCCATTGAATAAACAGCAAAAAAACTGATCCCAGTATTCCGCTCACCAACCAGCCTTTTAGCTTGTCAAGCACAAAAGTTTTTCCTGTGGTTTTGTTAAAACCGAATCTGGTTTCAATAATAAAAGTGTCGTAAAGTTGAAAGGGTATGGAAATCAAATCCATGGCAAAGCCCAGGATGCCAAAAAACAACAGGCTTTGCAGGTAAGCGTTGGGAGTAATGGCTCTTACCCATTCGTCAACCCAGGCAAATCCACCGGCGAATAATACCCCCAAAAACAGGAGCAGGCTAAAACTATCGCTGATAAACGAAAACCGGATGTTGGTTTTTTGGTAGTTGAGCGAACGGGTGTATTTCTCCTGATTGTAAATCGCTTTTAGCTCACCAGGTAAGGCAGGTGTCATGCGTTTTAAATTCAAAAGGCTTAGGCTTTTGCCAAAAAGGAAGTCAAATACCACCAGCGCTACAATAATCCAAAACAGTGTATTGCTCATACTAAATATATCCTAAAATTTTGTAAACATAATATCCCAGCACCTCGTGGGTCATTCCTTCCCAAATAGTCATGTTGATAGCGTAAGGGTAAAATAGATAATCAAAGGTGATGACATCGCTATCACGCAATAGGTTCGTCGCAAAAGGCCTTACGCGAACACCTTCTTTTTGAAAGCAGCCTACGCTGCGCCGCATATGCAGCGAGGAGGTGATAAGCAAACAGGTGTCGGTTACATTGTTGTGGGCTAGCATTTTATTAGCATAAACAGCGTTTTCATGGGTATTGTCAGCCGAAGTGTCCACCCAAATTGAACTGTCGGGAATGCCCATCTCGAGCAGAGCCTTGCGCATCAGGTTTCCCTCTTTCGCGTCACGATAGATAAGGTTGCCTGCAGAACCGGTAACCAAAATGTGTTTTATTTTACCTTTGTTGTAAAGCAATACAGCCTGCATCAGCCGGTCAGCATTGTAGTTAAAGGTTACTTTCGATAGCAGCGAGTTATACGAAATGGTGTTGCCTCCCAGCACGATGCCAACAGGATAAGTGCGCTGAATTTCAGAGTCTTTGGTGCCATCCCAGGCCCAAACACCGGTTAGCAACCCCACCAAAAAGGAGTTCGTAAAAATAAAGAGCAGGACGGTGGCTGTCGCGAGAAAGCGTTTTCTTTTGCGCGGCTTTTTAGCCACCAACGCCACCAGCAGCAAGGCCATCACCCAAATCAAGGGCGACAACAAAAACGAGATTATTTTAGAGAAGATAAAAAACATGGTTTTAGAATTTTAGTACGAACCAAAATATTTCCGCAGAAACCACTCCAGCGATAACAAAAACAGGATGAGTGCCATGATATACCAAATATCGTTCACTCCCCGGGTTTGATAGCTGTATACCACACGTGTTTTTACATTTTGATTTTTTTGAAGCATGTTCGGCAGCGAATCCATCTGCTTAGGGTAAATCATCCTTCCCCTGTTTTCCGAGGCCAGCCGGTACATCAAACTATAATCGGCTTGCAACTTTCGGCTCTCCTCCGAAGTGGTGTTGACCACAAATTCACCTTTGTCGGTGTAACGCTTGTCGCCAACGCCCGCGCCGGCTTTGTAACGGTAAACCCCCGGCTCCAGATTTTCAAGCGTCAATCTATACTGCTCGTCGTAGGGTGAAAAACTGTATTTAAATTGTTTCCCCTGTTCGTTGGTGAGCCACAATTCAGTTTCGGTATTGTTAATCAATTCCCACGAGTCGTTGTACAGTTCTGCTTCCAGGGTTATTTCATCCCCGGGCAAATATTCCTCCTTGCTAATCACCTTTAAATGGCGTTTGTCTTCGCGTGCCGTGAGGTACTGGACAGTTTTGCCTAACAGCGATTCAACAGCATCAAAATTACTGTTTTGCAAATAATTGTGCATACGCCAAAGCCAAATCCCTTCGCCCGCGATGATCGCGTTTTTAACCCCCTCTTTTTCATGATAGAGTATGAGCGGGATGTCGGTATCAAGGCTGTTGATTTTTTGATGGGCAAAGATATGAGCATTCTCGGCGGATTTGTAGTTCCCAAACGGAGTGGTAAGGGGCGGCAGCGACTCTAGCGTAGCGATTTGTTCCTTTCTAAAAGTAAAAAGGTTGAACATGCTGTTGACAATGGGTTGCGCCAGTTCGGTATTGTGGGCACCGATAACTTGCAGTCCGGCACCTAACTTGTTAAACTCATTCAGATTGGAAAGTTTACCTAAAATATAAAGCCGGGGTATTTTTTTGTTTTGGAGTTTTTTTAACCAAGCAGCCGGGTTGTGATTGAGGCAGGGAACCTGATCTAAAATAACTAAGTCGTAGTCCTCGGGTTTCGCGGTAAGTTTTTTAACATACTGAACTTCTACTTTGTAATCTCGGAATCCCGTCAGGCTTTGCTTGATAGCCGATATGTCAGGATGAGGCGCCGCGGCCACGATTAGGATTTTTTGTCGCGAGTCGAGCACATTAACAAAGATGCTCTTGCGATTGTTCTGTTTGTTTAGCTCGTTGTCGAAAGTGGTAAGCGTTAAGGTAACCCTGTGTTTTCCCTTTTCAGTGGCCGGAATCAATATTCTGAATGTTTTTGAAAAGGTGTTGCCACGGATTAAAAATGATTGCTGTTCTAACGATTTTCCAAAAGCATTGACTTTTAAAACCGCCTTTTTGCCAGAAAGCTTTTCCGCTTTAATGTTGATTTCTACAGGAAACTGATCGTTTAGGTAAACCAACTTGTTAAAGCGTACATCGTTTATTTTAAGGTCGGAATAGGTGTTGGTGTCGCCCAGGGCAATGGTATATATAGGCCAACTCATCTCAGAAGTGGTGTATAACGGGTCGCTTCCCCGGTTGTAGAGCCCGTCGCCGGCCAGCACGATGGCGCCCACGTTAAGCCCGCGATAATGCTCTTTGATGGTTTTGAAAAAGGAGGAGTAATCCGATTTGGCATCGGTAAAACCGGGGTTGCTACCTTCTCGTACTTGATCTCCAAAATGATAGAGGTCGGTTTGATAATCCTCTTTTAACGAGGTAACCAGGTTGGCTAGATCTTTTTTAAACCGGGTTTTGTAAAAGGTTGAATCAGGTGATAAAACAATGGACTGTGAATTATCAACTCCCACCACGACAATGGGTTTCTCAATGGTTTTCAACCGTGTTTTAATAAAAGGCGTTAGCAGTAAAAAAAGCAACAGCGAAATCGAGAGAAATCGTATGACAAACAGGAGGGCGGAAATTTTAACCGACAGGCGGGATGCCGGATTTTTAAAGTATAGCAGTAAAGCATAAAGCAGCCCGCCGGCCCCAACCGCTGCAAGCCACCACCACGAGTATGTTGAATAGAGTTCTGAAATCAAAATCGTAATTTTAGCTGCAAAGATAAGGCATAAGGTTAAAGGAAAAAATCAAAAGATAATAAATAACATTTTGGGTAATTTTCAAGGAGTTCTGTCAGGAATGACTACTTTTGTGCCACCTTGAAAATCAGGGGACGGTTACAAGCAGATTGGACGAAAGTTGAATGGTTAGTAGCTGCTCACGATTGCAAACCGTGAAAGAGATGGTTTGCCGGGCTTCGGCTCCTGAGCCTCGGTTGCTAAGTTCGACCCCTGAGCTTGTCGAAGGGTGCCGAAGCAACCGAAGCAGTCGAAGGGTTAATACAATATGAAATCTCCAGGACTGTCTAAAGACGAACTGGGGAATGGTTATCCGACCCTGTAAGGGTCGAATCTTAATAGCCCGGGGTGTAACCCCGGGTTAAAGAAAAATAGAAAACCTGTTTTGGCAGAATTTTTGCCGCCTGCCCTGAGCTTGTCGAAGGGGAGGAAGTAAAAATTATGACAAAACATAAAAGACTGAAATATAAAATTATTAACAGATGAAAAAAACAGCTTTAAACCAAATGCATCACGACATGGGTGCTAAAATGGTTCCATTTGCAGGTTTTGAAATGCCTGTTCAGTTTGAAGGGATTAATATTGAGCACGAAACCGTACGCACCAAACTGGGCGTGTTCGACGTGTCGCACATGGGAGAATTTTGGGTGGAAGGGCCTAATGCCTTCGCGTTGGTGCAAAAAGTTACCACCAATGATGTCGCTGCCCTGGTTGACGGAAAAGTTCAATACAGTTGTTTCCCCAACGGCGAGGGCGGTATTGTGGATGACCTCCTGGTGTACCGCTTTAGCGACGAAAAATATCTGTTGGTGGTAAACGCCTCCAATATAGATAAAGATTGGGCGCATGTTAATAAACACAACGATGTGGGGGCTAAGTTAACCAATGCCTCCGACGCAACATCGCAGCTGGCCGTGCAGGGTCCGTTGGCTTTAAAAGCCATGCAAAAGCTTACCGATACCCCGGTGGAAGATATGGAGTATTATACTTTTAAGGTGTTGACTTTTGCAGGGGTACCTGATATTTTGTTTTCCACCACCGGCTACACGGGCTCCGGTGGATGCGAAATTTATATGCCCAACGATAAAGCCGAAGAGATTTATAAAGCCGTATTGGCAGCCGGCGAAGAATTGGGTATAAAACCCATTGGGCTGGGTGCCCGCGATACCTTGCGCCTGGAAAGCGGTTTTTGTCTTTATGGCAACGATATTAACGACGAAACTTCTCCCATTGCTGCTGGTTTGGGATGGATAACCAAATTTGTGCCGGGCAACGGTTTTATCGACAGGGATCGTTTTGAAAAACAAAAAGAGGAGGGAGTTCCCCAACGTTTAAAAGGCTTTGTCATGGAAGAACGTGCCATCCCTCGTCAGCATTATAAAGTGTTTGATGCCGAGGGCAACGAGATTGGAGAGGTTACCTCGGGAACCCATTCGCCCATGTTGAAAAAGGGCATTGGCATGGCTTATCTGAATAAAGGCTTTTGGAAAGAAGGGTCGGAAATTTACATCCAGGTTCGTAATAAAATGGCCAAGGCTGTTGTTACAAGACCTCCATTTTATAAGGGATAGTTAGTTGGCAGTCTGGATAGGGTAAGGTTTGATACTGAGTGAGTTAAGATGTCAGGTTAATTGAGTTCCGGTGGCTGAGCTTGTAGAAGTCATCGCATCATGGGTATTAAATCAATAGTTTTTTATACTTTCCAATTAGTCTTTTTAGCTGTTCCCTTCGACGGGCTCAGGGAACGAACTCCGGTGGCTGAGCAGAGTCGAAGCCCCGGTTTCTTAAATATAAATTTAACATGGCTTTAGTCATGAATTAATATCGTTGAAGACCAAACCATGATAAAATCATCAAAAAGACCTATGAAAACCATTGAAGTTTGTCTTTCACCTAAGTTATATTCCGATAAACTTACCGGAGGAAAGTTTGTCACCGTAATCACCGATATTTTCAGGGCAACCACTTCGGTGGTGGCGGCATTGGATTATGGTGTAAAAGCCATACTTCCTGTGGCCGACCTTGACGATGCAAGGGCATTAAAACAAAAAGGGTACGTGGTGGCAGCCGAGCGTGAAGGCATTAAACTCGATTTTGCTGATATTGGAAATTCTGCCACCGAATTTTTTCATCCGGAACTAAAAGGAAAAACCATTGCTTACAGTACCACCAACGGGGTAAAAGCTATTAACATGTCATCCGATGCAAGTGCAGTGGTACTGGGTGCCTTTCTGAATCTTTCGGCTGTGGCTGAATGGCTAAGTACAAAGAATGAATCCGTGGTGATATTTTGTGCCGGGTGGAAAAACAAAGTCAATCTTGAAGACTCGCTCTTTGCTGGTGCATTGGCATCGTTATTAACCGGAAAGTTTGGCTTTACAACAAATTGTGACTCGGTACATCTTTCCATGGATTTGTGGCAAGTCGCCCGTTATAACCTGTTCGATTACATCGAAAAATCATCCCACCGTCATCGCCTGGCTCATGTTATTAATAAAGAGTTGGTGGAGTACACTTTTACACCTGACAGTACCAATGTAGTACCTGTTTTTAGAAACGGGCTTCTGGTTGCCGATGATCTTTAGCCCCTTGTCAACTTTAGTCATCCGATGACTTTGGGTCATCGGATGACTCATGATCTAAAAACCAAAAAACCCCTGAAAACAGAAACGTTAACAGGGGTTTTAAGTACTCGAGGCGGGACTTGAACCCGCACGACCGCAATGGTCATTGGATTTTAAGTCCAACGTGTCTACCAATTCCACCACTCGAGCAGCTATTTTAAAGAACATTTACTTCACACCGGAAGTTTAATTAAAAATCCCAACCCCGTTTTTTCGGGATCGGGATTTTTTTTGAGCGGGAAACGGGACTCGAACCCGCGACCCCGACCTTGGCAAGGTCGTGCTCTACCAACTGAGCTATTCCCGCTTGATTTGGGAGTGCAAATGTAAAATATTTTTTAAATACCAAACAAAAAATAGATAAAAAAAATGATACTTTTTTTTGTAGTTGCTTTATCGATATGAAAATCATGATTTTCCTGTTAGCAATCGCTTGATTTCATTTAGTTTCATCAGGGCTTCTACCGGTGTTAAGGTGTCGATATCCGTGTGCAGGATATCCTCTTTGATTTGATTCAGCAGCGGGTCGTCCAGCTGAATAAAACTTAACTGGTAATTTTCCGCTTCTGCTTTCACCTTTTCGGTTAGCTCTTCGCTGGAGTGACTCTGCTCCAAAACCTTTAACAGCTGCCTGGATCGCTCCAGCACTTTCCGTGGCATGCCGGCCATTTCAGCCACGTGGATACCAAAACTGTGTTCGCTGCCTCCCCGTTTCAGCTTCCTTAAAAAAATTACCTTTTTACCAACCTCTTTTACAGCGATGTGGTAATTTTTAATGCGCGACATGGTTTCGGCCATTTCGTTGAGTTCGTGGTAGTGGGTGGCAAAGAGTACTTTGGCGCGAAAGGCCGGGTGTTCATGAAGAAATTCAGCGATCGACCAGGCAATGGAAATACCGTCGTAAGTGCTGGTACCCCGCCCGATTTCATCCAGTAAAATCAAGCTGCGGTTTGAGATGTTGTTGAGGATGCTGGCGGTTTCGTTCATCTCCACCATAAACGTCGATTCGCCGGAAGTGAGGTTGTCGGAGGCACCCACTCTCGTGAACAGCCGGTCAACAATCCCAATAGTGGCGCTGGCAGCAGGTACGAAGCAGCCCATTTGAGCCATCAACACTATTTGAGCCGTTTGCCGTAACAGCGCTGATTTTCCCGACATGTTGGGTCCGGTGAGGATGATGATTTGCTGCTTTTTGTTGTCTAAAAACACATCGTTGGCAACATAATGGTCGCCGGGCGCCATATTTTTTTCAATGACCGGGTGCCGCCCATCCTTGATGTCGATGGAAAAACCGTCGGTTAACACCGGTTTTTGGTAGTTATTTTCTACCGAGATGTTGGCAAACGAGTTTAAACAATCCAGCGAAGCAATGAGCGAAGCATCGAGCAGGATGGGTTTTACAAATCCGGCAGCGTAATGAACCAGCTCGTCAAACAGCTTTTGTTCCAGGGATAGAATTTTTTCTTCTGCACCTAATATTTTCTGCTCATACTCCTTTAGCTCTTCCGTAATGTAACGCTCGGCATTGGTTAAAGTCTGTTTG
Source organism: Bacteroidales bacterium (assembly GCA_024762735.1). Taxonomy (GTDB): domain Bacteria; phylum Bacteroidota; class Bacteroidia; order Bacteroidales; family F082; genus B16-G9. The sequence continues at coordinate 12,054 of JANTGU010000008.1, forward strand.
CGATGCCATTCTGCCGGCACTTTCTCTTTGTGGGCGTTGGTGACTTCCAGGTAGTAACCAAACACGTTGTTGTAGCCAATTTTAAGCGAGCTGATACCGGTTCGATCCTGCTCGCGTTCCTTTATCTGTTTCAGGAAATCTTTTCCTGAAAATGCAATGGTTCTGAGTTCGTCCAGTTCATTAGAAATGCCCGGTTTAATGGTCTGCCCTTTACCTACCGAAACCGGGGCTTCTTCGGCTAAGGTACTATTTAACCTTTCCCAAAGCGAGGGGCATGGATTTATTTGCTCGGCGATACTATGCAGTGCCTCCAGTTGAGCATGGGTAGCAATGGCTTTTATATCGGCAACACTCTGCAGTGCTCTGCTAAGTTGTCCAAGATCCCGGGGACTGATACGGTAAGTAGCTACTTTAGACACCAGGCGCTCCAGGTCACCCACCTTTTTAAATGCCTGTTGCAGGTTTTCACGCACTTCGGGGTTATCGAAAAGAAAACTTACCACCGCCAGCCGCTCTTCAATGGCAGCTTTGTCCATTAACGGCAGGGTGATCCATCTGCGCATCATGCGGGCACCCATGGGCGAATCGGTTCGGTCAATAACACTCAGCAGGGTGTGCCCACCGGGTGATAACGCGTAAATAAGTTCCAGATTCCGGATGGTAAACTTATCGAGCCAAACATGTTTTCCCTTGTTGATGCGGCTGATTTTTGCAATGTGGTCTATTTTATCATGATGCGTTTCGTAAAGGTAATGAATGGCAGCGCCGGCAGCCACTACTCCCTGACGCATCTCCTCCACACCAAATCCTTTAAGGGAATTGGTTTTAAAGTGTTTGAGTAATATTTCGAGCGCAAATTCCTCGGTAAATACCCAGTCGTCAAAAACGGTGAGGTAAAACTTGTCGCCAAAGTGCTCGATAAATTTACCCCTGTTTTGCCGTTGTAGCACTACTTCCGAGGGCATAAAACCCTGTAGCAGCTTGTCGATGTATTCAAGGGTGCCTTCGGCTACAAAAAACTCTCCCGTCGAAATATCCAGCAGTGCCAGTCCCGAAGTGGATGCGGTGAGATGAAGCGCTGCCAGGAAGTTGTTCTCTTTTTGTTCCAACACATTGTCGTTCATCGAAACCCCCGGGGTTACCAGTTCAGTGACACCCCGTTTAACAATTTTCTTGGCCAATTTAGGGTCTTCCAGCTGGTCACAAATAGCAACCCGGTAGCCTGCTCGTACCAGTTTTGGCAAATAGGTGTCCAGCGAATGGTGTGGAAAACCGGCCAGCTCAACAAACGAGGCGGCTCCATTTCGGCGCTTGGTTAAAACAATGCCCAAAATCTGAGCGGTTGTAATGGCATCCTCCCCAAAAGTTTCGTAGAAATCTCCCACCCTGAAAAGTAACAAAGCATCGGGATATTTAGCTTTAATGCCATAATATTGCTTCATCAAGGGTGTTTCGACGTATTTTTTCTCTTTTGCCACGGGTATCGTTTTAATATCCGGACAAAAGTATAAAACCTGACGGAATTCATATCATGCGAAAGAATTACCTTTGCAAAAACTTTAAACAGATGACAAAACTTCAAAATAGTGAGCTCAACAGGTTGTCGGTTGACGAGTTCAAAAAGGCACCGAAAACCCCCATCGTGGTAGTACTTGATAATATAAGGAGTTTTAACAACGTGGGTTCCGCTTTTCGAACGGCCGATGCTTTTAGGTTGGAAGCTATTTATTTGTGCGGTATAACAGCCCGCCCGCCTCATCGCGAAATTCATAAAACGGCCTTGGGTGCCACCGAATCAGTTGCCTGGAAATACTTTGAAAATACTGAAGAAGCTATTACGGAACTTCTTAGTAGTGGATTTGAAGTTATCAGTATTGAACAGACTGACGATAGCATTATGCTCAACGAGTTCAACCCTTCCGCCAATAAAAAATATGCTTTGGTATTTGGTAACGAGGTCCAAGGGGTTGATGATAAGGTGATTGAGATGAGTAAGGCGGTCGTGGAAATACCGCAAATCGGCACGAAGCACTCCTTTAATATTACCGTGAGCGTCGGGATTGTTTTGTGGGATTTTTATTGCAAAATGAGCAAAGTCAATTCATGAAACTTTATTAACAATTAAACGTTAAATAAATCAAGCAATTACTACAAAACAGAGTATTTTTATCTTATATTTGTTGTAAATAAATTATCAAAACATCAAATAATTATTAAAGCCTGATAACCATTAAAAAAATGGTTATATTTGCAAATTAAAAACTATCATTAAAAATAATTAAAAATGAAAAGATTTTATTCTATTTTAACAAGAGCTTTGGTATTGAGCCTCATCATGGCTATACCATTGACTTTCTACGCACAAGATGGCGGAACCAGCACCAAGAAAGAAAAAAAATCCAGTAGTTTCAGTCCCTATTTTTTCCTTTCGGGTGATTTGGGTATTGCTTGCTTTCGCGGCGATGTGAGTACATTTCCCGGCTTGAATAAAGCAAACATCAACGGAACAGCTAATTTGGGATACCAGTTTTTACCCTGGTTAAAAGCTTATGGTACTTTAGGACGCGGTTTCATGGGCGGCGAAGCTACCGGTTTAGTTAGACGACACACTACTGCACCTACTTACGATCTTAATTTCGACATGGATTATTATGAAGCTGACCTTCAGTTAGGGATTAACCTGAGTGATTTGTTTGGCGGATATAAAGATCGATTGTTCGAGATTGGTATTCATGGTGGATTTGGCCAAAACCAATACAAAGCCAGAACTTACAACACAACGACTGGTAAAAGATATGCAACCAGCGGTTTTAAAGGACAAACCGGTTCAAGATCGGGTAACGGACTTAATGGTCGCAAAGTGGTTTTAACAGTACCTGTGGGCGTTGATTTGAATTTCAGTGTTTCGGAAAAAGTTGATATTTATGGTGACTGGACCGGAAACTGGATGGAAACGGATTATGCCGATAACTTTTACAGTGGCGACAAAATTTTCAAAAATGATACCTACGGCCATTTTAACGTAGGTTTACGTTACAATTTCAAAAAAGCAGGCCCCAATAAAATGGCCAAAGATTTTAGTAAAATTGATTTAGCTACTACTCCAAGCCCCTTGGCTAAAAAAGGAGATTCGGTTGAAGTTACCATTAAAGGAACCTTCCCGCCAAAATATTTCAATAAGGGTGTTGTGATGAACTTTGCCCCTGTATTAAAGTATGAAGGTGGCGAAAAAGCTTTCCCTGCTAAAAACTTTAAAGGTGAAGAAGCCTCTTGCGAAGGTGAAATGGTAAGTTACAAAAACGGCGGATCATTTGTTTATACAGCTAAAGTACCTTACGAACCGGGTATGGAAGCATCGGAACTTTATGTTGAGCCTGTATTTTATAACTGTGATGGCGAAACATACGCCAATGGTGATGACGCTTTAGCCAATGCTAAAAAAGCAGCACAGGCTGAAGGTTTTAAAGTGGCTGACGGAGTAATTGCCACTGACAATCTGGTGCAGCATAACGAAATGGTTGCCTACGCTCCTGACGGTTATGAAAAAGTGACCATCTCTACCCAGGAATCAGGATTGTATTTTGCTAAAAACAAAGCAAACATCAGCTGGAGTAATCCTTTGAATAAAAAGGAAGAAAACTACGATGCCCTTAAAAATAACACTTCCGATGTAGCCAAAGGATGGGAAATCAAGGATATTACCATCGATGGTTGGGCATCTCCCGAAGGGGAAGAAACTTTCAATGAAGGCCTGTCACAGCACAGAGCTGAAGCTGCTGCCAAATACATGAAAAGAAAGTTGAAAAAAGCCAAAGTTGACTTTACTGACGATACTTTCGTGCTGAATGGCAACGGACCTGACTGGAATGGTTTTATGAATGCTGTTAAGGCTTCAAATCTTAAAGATAAAAATGCCATTATCAATGTGGTTAACTCGGCAGACGAAAGCAAAAAAGAGGAAGAAATCAGAAACATGATTCTTATCTATCCCGAATTGGAAAGAGATATTTTACCTCCTTTAAGAAGAGCTGCTATCAATGTTAACACTTTTGTTCCCAAGAAAACAGATGCTGAAATAGCTCAGTTGGCAACATCAGATTTTTCACAACTTGACATTAACGAGTTGCTTTATGCTGCTACCTTAACCGAAGATTTGAATGTTAAAAAACAAATTTATGCCAACGCCATGCAGGCTTTTCCAAAATGCTGGAGAGCTTATGTAAACGCTGCCGGTGTTGAGTTAGCACTTAACAATACTGACGAAGCTATTGACCTGCTGATGAAAGTGAAAGATAACGACAAGGCTCATGAGGCATGGGAATTCCGTAACAACATGGGTATTGCTCAATTCCGCAAAGGTGATGTAAAACATGCTGAAGGTTGCTTTACCAAAGCGCAGGAACTGGGTGGCGATGAAAGCTACAACCTGGGTGTTGTTAATATTGCCAAAGGCGACTATGCCACGGCTGTTTCTAAGCTGAGTGGTTCAAAATGCGATTACAACCTTGCCCTTGCTCAAGTGCTTAATGGCGACTATGCCGGTGCTGACAAAACATTAGGTTGTGCTGAAAAAACGGCTGACGCCTATTATTTAATGGCTGTTAATGCGGCTCGTCAGGATAACAAATCCGGTGTATTGTCAAGTCTTGGCAATGCATTCAAAGAGAATGGTGCTCTTAAGGCTGATGCTGCTAAAGATCGTTCATTCATCAAATATTTTGGTGATGCCGATTTTCAGGCTCTTGTAAAATAGTTTTTAATTATATGATAGAAAGGCCGGGTAGCAATATCCGGCCTTTTTTGTTATTTATAGTCTGTCTTTTTTTATTTTTATGTAACATTGCAACCTGTTAAATCAAATGCCATGCGAATAAAATACAAGCTCTTTGCAGGTTTTTTACTGATAAATTTAATGTTGTTGGTGGCAGGAGCCATGTCGATTTACGAGTTGGTACAGCTACGAAATAAAACCGTGGCTACCATCGATGGAAACTATTTCGCCCTTAACAGGCTTAACACCATGTTAAAATCTGTTGAAAAGGAGGACAGAGCCGTGCTGTTGCTTTTGTTAGGCCAATGGGAAGATGGCAGACAGGCTTTAGGTGCTGCCGACAGCGCTTTTAACGTTACTTATCGTGAGGCTCGAAATAGTGTATCGGACAATTTGATCCTTGAAAAGATTGGTGATCAATATGCTACCTTCAAGCATATTTGGGAATTGCCCATTGTGGATACCAAAAAACAGGGGAATCTGAACTGGTATTACACGGTGTTTATACCGGAGTTCAGAACAACTACGGCCATGATTGAAAAGGCTATGACTTACAGCCGCAACCAAATGCACACTGAATCAAAACAGATTTTTGAAGCATCATACACGGCTTTAATGCCCGGTATCGTGGCAATTATTTCTGCTATCCTAATGTCGCTGCTCATGTACTTTTTTATTAGCAGATTCTTTTCACTTCCCATCAACAATGTGTTAAAAGGCCTCAAAGAGTATAATAGCAAGAAAAAACCTTTCAGGGTTACCGTTAACACCAACGATGAGCTGAAGGAGTTGAGTGCCGAAATCAAAAAAGCCCTGGGCGAATAAAGCATAGTCATGCGGAAAGAAGCCATCATAAAACAAGTGGGGAGAATTTTACTTTTTAATTCGCTGTTTCTGTTCATCTCCTTTTTTATTTCCTTCTATTTACACGAGAGCTCGGCGGCATCGTTGCTGTTTAGTGCTTTTATCACACTGATCTTTGGGGTGTTCCCTATGATTTTTGTTCCCCGTATCACGGAAATCAACTTTAGGGAAGGCATGATGACCGTGGTACTGGGCTGGCTGGTTACCTGCATTGCCGGTGCCTTACCTTATATAATGTATGGCCACGAATTTTCGCTGGCTAATGCATGGTTCGAAAGTGTGTCGGGTTATACCACTACAGGATCTACCATCCTTAATGATATCGAATCGCTTCCCAGGGGATTGCTCTTTTGGCGTTCCTCAACCCACTGGATTGGCGGTATTGGCGTGGTGTTGTTTACCATTTTGATATTACCCGAGTCATCTACCGAGCGGATTGTTTTGTTGAATACCGAGATTTCTGATTTGGCCAAGATGAATTTTCAATACCGGTCAAAAAAAGTGTTGATGATATTGGCAGTTGTCTATGTTGGGCTGACTATTCTTGAAACCGTTGCATTACGAATAACGGGGATGAGTCTTTTCGACTCTATTAACCAGTCGTTTGCCACCATTGCCACCGGGGGGTTTTCTACAAAAAATGCCAGCATTGCGGGTTTTAACAACCCTGCCGTAGATATTATCATCATGATTTTTATGGTGTTATCGGGACTCCATTTTGGTTTGATATTTAACACCATCGTTGGCAAAACGCCTAACCTTTTTAAATCGAAAATTGTACAGGCTTTTATAGCCGTTTTGGTGCTTGGGATTATCATCACTTCATTAAAACTATACTTTGACGGTGTGTATGATAATCTTCCGGACGCATTTAGGTATGGTGCTTTTCAGGTAATATCGGTGGGTACAACCACGGGGTTCGCCAATGCTGATTCCAAAAACTGGCCGCCTTTGGCGCAAATTGTGATTATCTATTTTACCATTCAATGTGCCATGGTGGGTTCTACCTCCGGCGGTATGAAGTTCGACCGGATCTACATCTTTTTCAAGTCCATCAAAAAGCAAATTAAATTGCTAAAACATCCTCGTGCCATCGTAAACCTGAAAGTTGACGGCCGGATGGTAAGTTCTGAAATGGAGATGAGGGTGAAAACATTCATCGTTTTTTACCTTTTTATTGTACTGGTGGTAACCATTATCCTGGCTGCTATGAACATCGACCTGATGACGGCCTTCTCTGCTTCCATTGCCACCATCGGAAACGTGGGGCCCGGTTTTGGTGATGTGAGCTCGTTGGGTAATTTTAGCTCGCTGCCCGATGCGGGTAAATATGTCTTGTCTATCAACATGCTGTTGGGACGGCTCGAAATATTTAGCTTTATTTCGCTCTTTGTACTGGATTCGTGGAAGTAGCTAGTTGGTAGATATTCAATGTTTTAATAATTTTAAAAGGCTTTTGAAAAACGCCTACGAAAGCTGTTGATAAAAAATCATCATTTTACATCTATCATATCAATATATAATATATATTTGAGTACTCGTTTAATGAAATGTAAAAAAGTAGCCATGGTAAGCATTTTTAAAAAGATATTTCTTTTTTACTACGAAGGTTTCAAGGGTATGACGGTGGGTAAAAAGCTTTGGCTGATTATCATTGTTAAGCTCTTTTTTATGTTTGCTATTCTGAAAATATTTTTCTTTCCCGATTTTTTAAAAACCAATTTTAATTCCGACGCAGAACGTGGAAATTATGTCATTGAACAGATAACATCACCTATTAATAATAATTAAATCAACTTGTATGGAACATTTTAATCTTGCTTTGGTTGATTGGTCGCGTGCACAGTTTGCACTCACGGCATTGTATCATTGGATTTTCGTGCCCATTACGCTGGGTACATCCTTTATCATTGCCATCATGGAGACCATCTACGTGAAAACAGGCGACGAGATGTGGAAACGCATCACCAAGTTTTGGATGACCCTGTTTGGAATTAACTTTGCCATTGGCGTTGCCACCGGCATTATTCTTGAATTCGAGTTTGGAACCAACTGGTCCAATTACTCGTGGTTTGTGGGCGATATTTTTGGCGCTCCCCTGGCCATCGAAGGCATCATGGCCTTCTTTATGGAGTCAACTTTTATTGCCATCATGTTTTTTGGCTGGAATAAAGTGAGCAAGGGCTTTCACCTTACTTCCAGCTGGTTGGTAGCCATTGGTTCTAACCTTTCGGCACTCTGGATTTTGGTTGCCAATGCCTGGATGCAGGATCCCGTGGGCATGCATTTCAATCCTGATACTGCCAGGAATGAAATGGTCGATTTTTGGCAGGTACTGTTTTCTCCCACAGCCATCAACAAATTTTTACACACCATTTCCTCGGCTTATACCTATTCGGCGCTGTTTGTTATTGGAATTAGTGCCTGGTATTTGTTAAAGAAAAGAGATGTTACCTTTTTTAAAAGAAGTATGGTAGTGGGTGCCACCTTTGGACTTATTACCTCTCTTTTTATGATTCTAACCGGTGACGAATCAGCCCGCCAGGTATTTCGGGTTCAGCCCATGAAATTTGCTGCCATGGAGGGGCTTTATTATGGTGAATCCAACGCCCCGCTGGTGGCTATCGGATTGTTTGAGAGTGCGCCGAACCCTCAAAACCCCAAAGCCAAAGAGTGGGCTGCTAAAATCGAAATTCCCAACATGCTATCCTATATGGCAGCTCTTAACCCTCATGCCTTTGTGCCTGGAATTCATGATTTGGTTCATGGCAACAAGGATCAGGGCATTGTTTCCTATTACGATCGTATTGCCCGTGGTAAAACTGCCATTCAGGCACTCGCCGATTACAAGGCGGCAAAAAAAGCCAACGATGATGAAAAAGCCACCACGAGCCTTGCCACGTTTAATGAAAACTATAAAGATTTTGGCTATGGCTACTACGATGATCCACACGACCTGATACCCAACGTGCCATTAACGTTTTACTCGTTTCACACCATGGTGGGACTGGGAACCCTGTTTGTCTTGATTTTTATTTTATCACTTTTCTATGCGGTTAAAAATAAAATAACAGGCAAAAAGTGGCTGCTCTATATTGCCTTGTGGTCTATTCCGCTTGGATTTTTGGCCCAGGAGGCCGGATGGATGGTTGCCGAGTTCGGTCGCCAGCCGTGGGTAGTTCAGGACTATATGCCTACCCTTACCGCTGTTTCTAATATTGATCACACTTCTGTAATGATTACGGTATTGTTGTTTACCATTACCTTTACCGTATTGCTGATAGCTGAAATAAAAATCATGCTGAAGCAGATTACAGGATTTAAAGATGGAGGGCATTAATCATGTTTGAAAATTTATCATATCTCGCGTTACAGGAATATTGGTGGGCCATTGTCAGCCTGCTGGGATCCTTATTGGTTTTCCTTCTTTTTGTTCAGGGAGGTCAAACACTACTCTACACCCTTGGTAAAACCGAAAACGAAGTAAA
>JANTGU010000009.1 GCA_024762735.1 Bacteroidales bacterium
TAACAATTCATCAAATGTTTTTATGTTACTATAATCTGTCATGATTGTATGTTTTTATTTATAAAATATTATTCTTTCAATTTCATTGCTTTTTCAATCTCTTTTGTAGGTGTTTTTTGTGTTTTCTTTTGAAAGCCATTAAATAAAACAATTAGTTTCCCCTTGTCAAAACAACAAAAAACCCGATAGATGTTTGATTGATACTCCACGCGTATTTCAAAAAGACCTTCATAGCCGGTAATTGGAGATAAGAACTTTTTGGGTACCCTTTCAACCTGTTTAATCAACTGAAATACGTACTGAAATTTTTCCTTAACTTTTGTTTCAAGCGTTTTGTAAAATTCAATAAAATATTCTCCATGAAATATTATTTCTCTATTCATGTTGCAAAGTTATCATAAAAGATAACATTTTCAAAATTTATTTTCTGAATTGCCAATTATTTTCTCATTGTTTGTTTATACCCCTCAACATAGAAAAAACGCCATCCCAACTACAAACCTTCAGGAGTGTTTAAATAATTTTACGAGAACTTTGGATCAAGGGACAGCTTGCCGTTACTACCCTTTCAATTCAATAACCCTATGAAAATACATGGCAAAAGAGCGATACAGAAAGTGCGTCCATTTGCCGAAGGGGACAATGATCAAAGCCCATTGCACCAGAATAATCAGATGTACCAGATAGATCCACAGGTTGGTTTCCAGCAAATCCACATCAATAAACAACCTGACGGTAAAGGCTGTTAAGCCCATTAAAAACAACCAGATTACAAAAAACCAGTCGCTGGGATGCGAGTGTTTGCTGATGGCCTGGTCTTTTTGTATACGTCGTCGAACAAAATCAAAGGTTACCACAAAAATGATTGCACTCTCTACATATCCCAAAATAATTACAAACAGGTTGGTAGTTTCGAACCAGTTGAGAAAAACGGTAGTGAACAGCAACAGCAGGTATCCTAACACCAAAATAAAGTGTTCAAACCAGCGAAACTGATTGTCATCGCAACCCAAGGCTCGCTTTTGGGTAAACATGTGAACAATCAAATCTTCCAACGATTTGAAGTATGCCGAAAGTGGTGCCTTGATGCCCGGTTTATAAATAGTGAGCCACCACATGTGAATGATATTGGGCAGTAAAATAAGGGCAAAAACCAGCGTGATGGCCGCCATCTCAAAAAAGTGTCCATAGTGCATGATGGAGGCCACATCAAATTGTTGTTTTGCAGCAAACCAAATAACAGCAACCACCAACAAAAGAAATGCAAAGATGGAGGCCGGTAACGATTTGTAAAGCAACCCCGACAATCCTGTCCAGTCGTACCTGGCGGTAAGCCAACGCCGCAACGACATCATCAGCTCGCCGGGGTCGGCCTCGCGCGGGCAGGTAGTGCTGCACTCGCCACAATAGTAGCAGAGCCATGGATCGAGTGAAGCTTCAAGATCACCATCCAATCCCAGCACGCTGTATCGAACCATCTTCCGCGGGAAAGAATTTTCTTCATCAGACAGGGTGCACACTGCCGTACAGTTCCCGCAGTTGTAGCAGGCATTCAAATCGAAAGCACCATATTTTTTAAGTTCGTCGCTGAACTCCGGATTAATTCTTGCCATTGTTCTTTATTTTATAATAGAAATACTCATCCATATCATCCATCTCACCGGTTTCCACAAATCCATATTTAAGCAAACTCATCAGCTGAAAAACCACTTCATCCTGCGGCATATCAAGTATTTTTGCCAGCTCCGGAATGGTTTTGTCACCCTCCTTAAGTGCATTCAGAATACCCTTTTTTATTTTAGTAAACTCCTTTAGCTTCCCGGTCACCTCTTTGGGTACCGGACGCTGTTCTTTTAACCACTTTGCTGTTTTACCTTTTTCAATTTCCATAACCATAAGATTATAAATTCCAACAATCAATTTTTAATTTCCTTAACCATCGTAAAATTGCTTCTTCTAATTCAGCTTTCACACTGAACGTAGTTGATTTTTATTGTTATTCATTCTTCGACTCCGCTCAGAATGACACAAAATCCAGTCAGAACAAAGACTCAGCTCAGTGTGAAAAACTAATTATCAATATCTTTTCAAACAGTGTCTTTCTCAATCAACACATCTATCATGCTCTCCACATCATGGTCCGACAGCCCGATTAACTCCAACGCATTGGATGGACATACAGGCAAACACATGCCGCACCCCTTGCAAACCGAGGGAATGACTTTGGCTATCATTTTACCATCCTTCTCCACTTTTTCAAAAGCACTATAAGGACAGGCTTCATCACATTTGCCGCACCACTCGCAAGCCTCCTTGTTGACCACGGCCACGGTGGGTTCCAGGGCGAGCTCACCCGAATCAATCAACGAAAAGGATTTGGTAGCAGCCGACAAGGCCGAGTTCATCGATTCCATGATGTTTTTCGGCCCCTGACTGGCGCCGGCAATGGTAACCCCGTCAATCACGGTTTCCACCGGACGTAGTTTCATGTGTATCTCGTTAAAAAACTTGTCTCTTCCTTTGGGAACCTTTAGCAATCCGGCAATGGAATTATCCTTCCTGGGCACCATGCCCGTTACCAGCACCACCAAATCGGCAGCCACTTCCAGCTCTTTATTGGCAGTCAAAACATCTTTGATTTTAACAAAGGTTTGTCCGTCGCGTGCTTCCACCACAGGCGGGTCGTACTCGAAAGACTGCAGGTAAACATCGCCCAGGCGCGAAGATTCATCGTACCTTACCTCAGCTTTTCCGTAAGTTCGTATGCCGCGGTTAAAGTGGAAATTGTGTATGCCCTTGTACTTATTCTTAGCAGTAATAGCCGTGTGGATGGTGGACGTACAGCAGTAACGCGAACAATATTTATTATCGCCATTAAGCTGACGGCTTCCCACGCAATAAATATAGGCGATATTTTTCACCTCTTTACCCTGCCAAATAAGCCTCTTATCGTTATAATGAATCACCCGTTTAAACTGCGGCAGTGTAATCACGTTGTCAATTTCGCCATAGCCAAACTCCCCTTTGGGAGGTTCGTAGGGATCGAACCCGGTAGCCAGCAAAATAGAACCCACTTTGATATTCAGATATTCCGTTTTCTGGCTAAAATCAACGGCGTTGCACACCGCTTCACATTTCCCGCAACGGGTACAGGTTTTCATATCGATGGCCGGCAATTGAGGATACTCGCTAGGGTAATTATGGTAGATGGCCTTGCGTTTGGTGATGTTAAAATTAAACTCATCAGGCACCTCAACCGGACAGACATCAATGGCTTTTTGCAGTTCGCCACCGGAACATTGCAGCTTAAAGTGGCGGGGCGTAACCTTCACTTTAATTTCAAAGTTACCCACACTTCCTTTGTTTTCCACAATTTCTGCCCCGGTAAAAAGGGTTACGTGCTTGTGCTGCATCACGCGGTCGTAAAGGCGGGTAATCAGCTCTTTTCCGGTTTCGTCGGTAATGCAGAGGTCGTCCCATTGCGACACCCTTCCTCCCACAAAAAACTCCCGTTCGATCAAAAAAACTTCAGCCCCTGCTTCAGCCAGCTCGATGGCAGCCCTCATACCGGCTACCCCGGCCCCAACCACGGCCACCGCTTTGGTAGATTGTACCTTAACCGGCTCCAACGATTCGGCGTTACGCACCTTGGCAATGGCCGCTTTCACAATATGAATGGCTTTTTCGGTGGCACCGGTCTTGTTGTCGGAGTGCGCCCACGAAACCTGCTCGCGGATGTTGGCATGCACGTAATTGTACTTGTTCAATCCGGCTCGCTCGGCGACCCCCCTAAAGGTAAGCAGGTGAAGTTTGGGAGAACAGGAAGCTACCACCACCCCATCCAACTGCTTCTCTTTGATGTCGCTTACCATATCTTTTTGGTTGGAATCGGCACAGGCAAACATGGTGGTCTTCGACAAAAAGACTCCCCCCTCGTTTTCAACAGCTTGGCGTACCTTTTCCACATCCACATAATCAGATATATTACCACCACAATGGCATATATAAACCCCTATTTTCTTTTTCATAACGATGCCCTCCTTAAATAACTGGTTGTTTCGGCTGAGGCTGCTCCCCCTGACAGAATAGAATCGGGGATATCCATAGGACCGGATGCTGTTCCTGCCACAAATACCCCTTCGATGCTGGTTTTAGCAGGACTTGCCAACACGTCAGATTGGTTTACAAAATTGAAGGGATCCAATGCCAGTTTCTCGGTTTTAAACGATTCTGAAATCTCCATGTTGGGCAGTACTCCCACCGAAAGCACGACCATATCGTGTTCGGCTTCCTTCACCACCCCGGCTTCAATATCTTCGTATCGCAGCATCAAATTCCCATTTTCTTTTTCGGTGATTTTTCCCACTTTACCTTTTACAAATTCAACACCCATATCCTGTGCCTGGGCATAAAACTCGTTAAATCCTTTTCCAAAGGCTCTGATGTGCAGGTAGTAAATAGTAACATCTGCCATGGGCAAAGCTCCCATCAGCAACTGAGCCTGTTTGATGGAATACATACAACAAATTTGTGAACAGATGGGGTTACCGATTGATTTATCGCGCGAACCTGTACACAACACATAAGCTATGTTATCAGGCATTTTACCATCACCCGGACGAAGAATGGTGTTGTAAGGACGGGTGGGTGCCAACTGCCTTTCCATCTGCATGGACGTGATGATGTTTTTGGCCTTTCCGTAATTGTATCGCGGAATTTTTAAAGGATCGAACAGGTTGAAACCTGTAGCTACCACCACCGATTTAATTTTTACCAGAACCTCCTCTTCGGTTTGGGTAAAGTCAATGCAATTGGTAGGACAAGCCCGTTCGCAAGCGCCACACAAAATACAGTTCTCAATATCGATGGCGGCTGCCCTGGGGCTCGCAATACTAAAAGGAATAAAGGCTGCCTTGCGCCCGGCCAAACCATATTGATACTCATCGGTAACGCTTACCGGGCAAGCCTCTTCGCAAAGCTGGCATCCTGTGCAGTCTTCCACCACCACGTAACGCGGCTTTTTTAACACAACAGCTTCAAACTGGTGCTCTCCCTTTTTGGTGATGTTTTTGGCTTCGGCACCGGTAAAGATGGTGATGTTAGGATGGCGCGCAATTTCGGACACCTTGGGGGTGGTGATACAAGCTGCACAATCGAGCGTGGGAAAAACCTTGCTAAGCAAAATCATTTTCCCCCCTATGGACAGCTCTTTTTCTACCAACAACACTTTATAGCCCAGGTTGGCTAGGTTGAGTGCCGATTCGCCACCGGCAATGCCTCCTCCTACCACCAGCACGTCAAAATTTAATTTTCTATTTTCTTGCTGCATTTTTCTTTTTTTTAGTTTCTATTCCACAGCATTCACTTCTTTTTCTTTGCCAAGGTATTCCGCAAAACTTTTAACATGTTTCACAAAGGGTTCGCTGCATACCGAGCAGATGGCGGCCATTTTCAGCCGAGCCGGATCCATTCCTTTTTCTTTAAGCTGCTCCATGGTTTCCCTGACAATCTCCCCGGTTTTGGTCGTGCACGATTCCCCGTATGGGCAGTCGGTGCCATCGGCAGCAATAAACACCCCGTCGAAACCCTGTTCAAGCGCATGCATTATCCAACGGGGTTTGATGGCGCTTGAGCAGGGAACGGGAATGGTGTACACGGTGGGCGGATAGTGTAACTTTAAAAGCCCCGCCATATCAATAGCCGGATCGGAGATTTTCTCGGTAGAAAACACCAATATCTTCGGGCTATTATTTACTTTTCCACCTGCCATGATTATTTTCTTAAAAAGATTTTGAAAAAGCCTGACTCTTCCACGGTGCCGAGATATTCAAATCCCTTTTTGTTGCACCATTTCGGAATGTCGCGACGGGTACCTTCATCGGCAGAGAGCACTTCCATTACCTGTCCTTTTTCAATTTGACCAATGGCCTTTTTTGCAGCCAACAAGGGTCCCGGGCAGGATGTGCCACGAGCATCTACTGATTTGTCAACTTTGATGGCTGTTAATTCTTCTGTTGTCATGATGATAAGTTTTTAAGGGTTAAATAAACAGGTTAATGTCGGCTTCTTCGGCAGAAGTCATGTATTCGCCAATGCCGCAAATATCGTCAGCAAGGTCGATAAAGTCATCCAGCTTAAAGCCGTTCCATACTTTGCCGGCAAAACCACAAATGTGAATTTTCACATTGGTCATCTCTTTGGCTGTTTTAAAAGCTTCTGTCCAGTGAGGGGCTTCAAGGCGTTTGAGAGATGCCAGAAACTCATCTTTTTTGTCAGTAATCTCAGCCACGCGATCGTTGGTCAGGGCATTTTCTTTTTTAAATGCAAAGGCTGCCTGAAGCAACACGTAGATTTCAACATCCATATCCTCGGCAGCAGCACCGCCAAGAATTACACCTGCAGCGGTCAGCTTGTCAACGCTGCCCGAGAAAAGTGCTAAACACAATTTTTTGTTTTCCATTTTTTGTTCCTCCCATTAATTTAAAATTTGTTATTTAATTAACAGTACAAAGATAGATACGGAAAACCTGCTATCATGAAAAATAGCTGTGAGCTTGCTTTCAGTTTGATGTGATTTATATCACACTAAATTGTATCTTTGTTTTTTTTTAAACAGCCAATGAAATGAAAACATCAAGTTGTGCATCGTGCCTGTTAAGATCGAAAGCGGTTGATAACCTTGCCGAGCAGGAGTTAAGCGTTTTGGGCGAAAGCTGTGTGGAGGCGGTATTTGAAAAAGGAGAAACCATTTTTAAGCAGGATGCCTTGTCATCGAACATCATCTATTTACAAACAGGATTGGTGAAATTATTGGTAAAAGGGCCACAGCGAACCCAAATTCTTCGTTTGAAAAAGGCACCTTGTTATTTAGGGGTTCCCACCACCATGGGCGATAAAATCAACCACTATTCTGCCGTGGCCATCGAAAGAACCACCGCCTGCTTTATTGACATCAACACCTTTAAGGAGTTGATTAGAATCAATCCCGATTTTTCTTACGAGATAATCATTGAGCTTTGCCGAAACGAGCTGGAGCAATTTAACCGGTGTGTTAAATTAGTGCAAAACCAGGTGTTTGGAAGACTGGCAACCCATTTGCTCGACCTCTCCACTCACATCTATCAATCTGATCAATTTGACTTACCTCTGAACCGTTCTGAGATTGCCGATCTGGTTTGCTCCAGCCGCGAAACGGTGAGCCGCCTGCTTTCTGATCTTGCCAAAGAAGAAATCATCAAGGTGGATGGTAAGCACCTGGAGATTCTTGATAAAAACCGGCTGCAACAAATTAGTGAGAAGGGTTAATTTACTGCGTTGTATTATTAATTTCTATTTTTCGTAATTTCGCAGGCTCATTCAAATTTGATGAAATCATGATTAAAAATGTATTGTTAGCGCTGGCCTTAGTAGTTGGCATTCAACTAATGGCTCAAACGGAAAAACCGGAAACCCTGGTGGTTATCCACACCACGTATGGTGATATGACCGCCAAATTATACAACGACACGCCCAAGCATAGAGACAATTTTATCAAGCTCGTCAAAGAGGGCTGGTACAACGATTCTCCGTTCCATCGGGTTATTAAAGGGTTTATGATTCAGGGTGGTCAAAATAAAGACGGTCGGCAAGACCCGGGTTACACCATCGATGCCGAAATTCTGCCCAATCACTTTCATAAAAAAGGGGCACTGGCAGCCGCTCGTATGGGCGACCAAGTTAACCCCGAGAAGAAATCATCGGGGTCGCAGTTTTACATTGTACAAGGTCAAAAAGCAGACGACAACTATTTAAACATGGTAACCTCACGTACCGGCCACCAGTTTACTGATGAACAAAAAGAGGTTTACAAAACCCTGGGCGGCACACCTCATCTTGATGGTGGTTACACCGTGTTTGGTGAGCTTCTTAGTGGTTTTGACGTACTGGATAAGATTGCCGCCGTTAAAACCGGCCGCGGCGATGTACCGATAGAACCCGTTACCATGACCATTGAAATTTTAGAATAATGAAATCAAAAATAAAACAATACCTCCAAGAGGTTAACAACTTTAGTGCTGACAATATCGAAGCACTGGAGGCGTTCCGCATTAAATACTTAAGTAAAAAAGGATTGATTCCTGCTTTGTTTGCCGACTTTAAAACGGTGGCTCCTGAAGAGCGCAAAGAAGTGGGTCAACTCATCAACGGGTTAAAAAATGCCGTGCAGGAAAAAATCGTGGCTTTAAAAGATGCCATGGAGAATTCGATGGAAATTACCGCTTCGGGGCTTGACCTTACGCTACCTGTGGAAGCACCGCTGGGAACCCGTCACCCGCTTTCGGTGGTCAGAAACGAAATTATCGACATCTTTGCCCGCATTGGATTTACCGTTTCGGAAGGTCCTGAAATTGAAGACGACTTTCACAACTTCACGGCACTTAACTTTCCACCGGATCACCCGGCCCGCGACATGCAGGACACCTTTTTTATTGAGAAAGACCCCGATATTGCTTTGCGTACTCACACCTCATCGGTACAGGTTCGGGTAATGGAAAATGCACAACCACCGTTAAGAACCATCTCGCCAGGGCGCGTTTTTCGCAACGAAGCCATCTCGGCCCGTGCACACTGTATCTTTCACCAGGTAGAAGGTTTGTATGTTGATACCGATGTTTCGTTTGCTGATCTGAAGCAAACCCTGTTCTATTTTGCCCGCGAGCTTTTTGGCGAACAGACCAAAATCCGTTTTCGCCCCTCCTATTTCCCGTTTACCGAGCCGTCAGCCGAAATGGATGTGTCATGTAACATTTGTGGCGGCAAAGGGTGTAATGTTTGTAAATATACCGGCTGGGTAGAAATTCTCGGTTGCGGCATGGTGGATCCCAACGTGCTCGACAATTGCAACATCGACAGTAAAAAATACACCGGTTTTGCCTTCGGGATGGGTATCGAACGCATCACCATGCTAAAATACCGCATCAACGACCTGCGACTCTTTTTTGAAAACGATATGCGCTTTTTGAAACAGTTTGAATCGGCTTTATAGCAGTAGATAAAACAGTTAATCAACAATAACCCGTTAGTTTCCCGGTTTTCATCCGGAGAAGTTAACGGGTTTTTTTATAGGTTAAATTAACCCCAAAATATTGACAACACCCCTCTACTGTGCTATCTTTGTACTTATTTAAACTAACACAACTATGTCATGAAAAAAATTCTATTGTCGTTGTTATTGCTTAACTTTATCCATGGGGCTGGCGCCCAGGTAACTGATACCACGGTAAAAGTGAAGTTATGGACTATTTACCCCGGATATGTTGTTACCAAATCAGGAGACACCATCAAAGGCTATTTAAAGCTAAAGAATCTGGTAAACAATCAGGATAAAGTACTTTTTTATCTTCATCCAAATGATGAAAAATATACCAAAAAATATAAGCCTAAAATGTTAAAGGCCTACAAGGTAGGTCCCCGGTATTATGAATCTTTTAAGTTTAAACCTCCGGTTACTTACGCAGGAAACGATGCCAATACTTACCATTTTTTACTAAAGTTAATAGATGGTCCTTTCAGCTTGTACAGATGGTACTACGAAAGTACCGAGCGGTCAAAACAGCGTGTTCAGGTAGATGATGATAATTTGGCGGCAACACAAATCGACCTTAGTTTTTCGGAACAAGACCTGTTAACAAACGACTACGGAAAAACCCCTGACGGTAAGGTTGTTGACCTCAATGCACTTAAAATGCTTACCAATTTTAAGAAAAACATGAGCAAACTGGTGGCTGACTACCCGGAACTTGCTCAAAAAATTAAACATAAAGAGGAAGGTTACCGGTATCCGGATCTTGAAAAAATCATCAACGAATACAACACCTGGTATTTGAAAAGTCACAAACGGTAATTATTGCTTAAGATTTTAATTCCGTTTTACTTATGCCCCAAACAAATATCCAGCCCCCTGGCTTTTTCAAGCAGCGGGTGATTGGGAGGAATAACCTGCAAACGGCCGCTGGTCTCTTTTAAAGGAATAGACTCGATGCGCTCGCCTTTTTTCACCACCATTTTTCCAAAGTCGTTGTTGGCAATCAGTTCAACCGCTTCGGCACCATAGCCGGTAGCGAGCAACCGGTCGTAAGGCGACGGGCTGCCACCCCGCTGAATGTATCCCAAAATGGTTTTTCGGGTTTCGATGCCTGTTTCGGTTTCAATCCAATCAGAAATATATTCAGCCGCCGAAGTATATTTTTTAGGCCGTTTAATGCCTTCGGCCACTACCACGATAGAGTAAGGTTTTTTCTTTTTCGCCCGATGTTTTAAATATTTAATCACGGTACCCAGGTCATACTCTATCTCAGGTATTAAAATTACATCACCGCCACCTGCCATACCTGCATACAACGTTAACCAGCCCGCATGATGCCCCATCACCTCGATAACCATGATACGCTTGTGCGAGTTAGCCGTAGAGTGAAGCCTGTCGATGGCCTCGGTGGCAATGTTCAATGCCGAGTCGAAACCAAAAGTCTGGTCGGTTCCCCATACGTCGTTGTCGATGGTTTTCGGAATTCCAATGATGTTCATCCCTTGTTCCGACAGTCCGTGAGCCGTTTTCATGGTGCCGTTGCCACCAATGCAAACCAGGGCATCCAAACCCAACTCATCATAGTTTTCTTTGATGATTTTTGGTTTATCAACCGAAAGGAACGACTTCTTTTTAAAAGGTTTTTCGCGGGATGTTCCTAAAATAGTGCCTCCTAAGGTTAAAATCCCCGAAAGGGAAGGTTCGTCCAACGGTATAAAATTTTTATTGATGAGGCCCAGGAAACCTGCTGAAACACCCACTACTTCCATGTTGTATTTAACAATGGCTGTTTTTCCTACGCCCCTGATGGCAGCATTCAATCCGGGACAATCGCCCCCGGCAGTGAGAATGCCTATTTTTTTTGGTTTTGACATGATTGTTGTATTAATTAGCTGCTAACAAAAGTAAATTATTTTCCACTTACCAAAACTCAATATCAAAAAAGTATGGAAAAATTGTGTATGTTTGATTTTCGCGGTTACACAATATCACTTTGATAGAAAATTATAAGCATAAAATAGTATGAAAAAAATTGCTTTTCACTGGCAGATTCTCATCGGAATGGTTATCGGCATTGTTTGGGGACTTATTGCCGTTAAGGCCGGTTGGGTCGAGTTTACCACCTTCTACATTAAACCCTGGGGAACCATCTTTATCAACTTACTAAAACTTATTGCCGTGCCTCTGGTGCTGGTTTCACTCATTAGCGGCATCACCAACCTGAAGGATATTTCAAAGCTTTCGCGGATGGGCCTACGAACCATATTGCTTTATATCCTGACAACCGTTATTGCCATTTCTATCGGGCTGGTGATCGTGAACGTTACCAATCCCGGCAAGATATTTCCGGAAGAAAAGGTGATGGAGTTTAAGCAAAAATATGCTGACAATGTGAAACAAAAGGAAGCTGCAGCCATTGATGTGAAGGAGCAAAGCCCGTTGCAGTTTGTAGTTGATTTGGTGCCATCCAATATTTTTGGTGCCATGACCGACAATACGCAAATGCTGAAGGTAATCTTTTTTTCCCTGCTATTTGGCATCAGTATGATACTGCTTCCCGAGGGAAAAGCAGCGCCAGTGAAAGCCTTTATTGACAGCGCCAACGATATTGTTTTAAAAATGATTGACCTCATCATGAAAATGGCTCCCTTCGGTGTTTTTGCTTTGCTAGCAGCCCTGATTGTTGATATTGCCGGAGATAACCTGAAAGATACCGTTTCGCTGTTCGCGGCGCTTGGGCTGTATTCACTCACCGTGATTTTAGGATTATTTTTGATGATTTTTGCGGTGTACCCGTTTATCATCCGCTTTTTCACCAAAATAAAATACCGGAAATTTTTTAAAGCCCTTACCCCGGTTCAACTGTTGGCATTTTCAACAAGTTCGAGCGCGGCCACCCTGCCTCTTACCATGGAAACAGCTGAAAAGGAGTTGGGCATTTCAAACGAAACGGCCAGTTTTGTTTTGCCATTGGGTGCCACCATCAATATGGACGGAACCAGTCTTTACCAGGCAGTAGCTGCCGTTTTTTTAGCACAGGTATATGGTATGGATTTAACACTGGGGCAACAGCTTACTATAATTCTTACGGCCACACTGGCTTCCATTGGCTCGGCAGCCGTACCCGGAGCCGGTATGGTTATGCTGGTTATTGTGCTAACTGCCGTGGGTATTCCCACCGAAGGCATCGCACTTATCTTTGCCGTTGACCGCCCCCTCGACATGCTCCGAACGGCTGTCAATGTTACCGGCGACTCAACCATTGCCAGCATCGTGGCCACTTCAGAGAATCAAATAGATTTAACAATATAAATCTAAAATCTCCATTCTTAAATTATAAGCTTTTACCTCCTCTCACGGTTTGCAAACCGTGAGCTTTTCACTCGATACAGGTGAATAAACGTGGAAGCAAAAATATTACAGTTCTGCCTAACCAATCCTTTGTCTGTTTAATACAAGAGTTGCATATTAATCTTGTGCAACCATTTAATATGCCTTAGTGTCAAATTTCTAAAACCTATGTAAGTTTTTATTAATTTGCGGGCTAATTTTTCAGAGCCATCAGGATGGGCTAAAAGGATAATCCGCAAATGCAGTTTGACAAGTCGTTAATAGAACCGTTAAAACAAAACAACAGAAAAGCTCAAGAGGCTTTCTACCGGTTTTTTGCACCAAAAATGTTTGGTGTTTGTTTGCGGTTTTCTGCCGACAGCGAGGAGGCAGAAGACATCATGCAGGAGGGGTTTATCAGGGTTTTCCGGTACATTAAAGACTACCGGGGCGATGGTTCGTTTGAAGGATGGGTACGAAGAACCATGGTCAACACTGCCATAAACCACTATAAACGACGAATAAAGCGTTCTTTTACAAAACCCATTGAGCATGCCGGTTCAGCCGCGGGCTTTAATGCCAACATTGTTGAACAGATGTCGGCTAACGAGCTCCTGGAAATCATTAGCAGTCTGCCTGTTGGATACCGTACCGTTTTTAACCTGAATATTATTGAAGGGTACACGCATAAGGAGATAGGCGAATTGCTGGGCATTTCGGAAAACACCTCGAAGTCGCAGCTGTCGAGAGCCAGAGCATCGTTGCAAAAAAAACTTGAAATGATAAAGAAAAAAGAAAACCTTGGAGGCCAATAACGAACATATCAACAATCTGTTTAAACAGAAGTTTGAGGACTTTGCTCCTCAGCCGCCCGAACATGTTTGGGCTAATATTGCTTCTGCGTTAGACAAAGGGACTGCCCCTGTTTGGTATCATACCCTCGCGGCAAAAATTATTGCCCTATTGGTGGGGGTAATCGTGTTGTGGGGTGGTTATTGGCTATTAACAAACAAACCACAGCCGGTTAAAAAACAAACTCCGGTGACGGCTTATCAAAACAGCTCCAAGGGTAAAACAACCATTGACCGTAAAGTCGATAGCAATATTGGTGCGACAACAACGATTGACAACGCATCAAAGAAAAGTCATGCCAAACCCGAACATAATAAGAATAACAATGGTGTTGACAAAACAAGTGTAGCTCCCGCGATGACTGCCTCTTTATCAGGCCGTCATTTGAAAAATCCACCTGCTTCAAACACGCGGGAAGAAACCTCGAAAATTCATGATTCTCAAATTGCATTAAACGGACAACAAGATGATGACCTTGCGAAAGCCGACATGAATCAGTCAGAAGCAATGAGTGGCATCGATAAAATAGAAAGTAAAGCAGTGGCGCTGAACAACGATGTAACTCCCCTGCATTTAAAGCCCGTTACCCGCAATTCAAACACCCATGAATCAACCGCCAAAAAGCAAACCGGTAGATGGGCACTGGGGCTTTACTTTTCACCGGAGTTTATTTTCGATCCGTTTGACTCGTTAACCATCCAAAATAGTTACGCTTTAAAAGTGGAACCGACCTATTACATCAATAGCCACTGGTTTATTCGCCCGGGCGTTGGCGTAAGCTACGCCAGGGACAAGGGCTTTGTGAAAGCTAACTACTTAAGCTGGGATTACCTCGGAAGCTACGAAGATGTTATTAATGTTACTTTTGATACCGTTGGTAATACAGTAACACCGGTTTATCATACACAAACCAGGGATGTGTACGATTCTATATTGCATGTTACCATTTCGGAAGAAACCAACCGCTATTTGTATTTACAAACCTCCATGGTTTTTGGATATCACAACCATGTTAGCAAGTTTGGATGGAGTGTTTATGCCGGCCCTCAGGTAAACTTTATCCTGGCCGAAAAAAGAGACAATCCCGTAAAGGAAAATAGTTCGACCGTTTATTTAAAGTATAACCTGGCACAAAGAAAATCGCCCCAATATGGTTTGAAACTGGGAGTTGGAATGGATTATGCCGTGGCTAAAAGGTGGTTGATAACCGTTGAACCCGAATACAATTACTTTTTTAACGGCATTAACGGAGGCGACATGTACAGCAAACCGCTTTCGGGAATCGGGCTGCGTTTTGGACTTATTTACACGATAAAATAAAATGAGAAGGATACCATGTTGAAAAGATATTTTATACTATTTATTGCCATACTGCTTACAGGGTTTGTTGAGGCAGGTACTACCAGCAACAAGCCCAACAACATTATTGTCACTGGACAAATCATCAATAAAAAGTATGGCAACGGCATTGCCAACCATAAAGTAATTATTACCACGCCCGACATAAAAACAGGAGGGCAAGGGTATTATAAAGAGGTCTTTACGGATGAAGAGGGGTTTTATTATGACACCATCAACACCAACCTGACAAAAGGTAGCCTGGAGGTTTTTACTTATGATAAAGACGAACAAAAAATCGACTCGACAGTGTATTACCGTTTCTTCCGTAATACCGAAATGTCGCTTTTGGTTGATTTGACCATCAGCATGCCTTTTCATACCAGTTTGATTAAAGCTCGTTTTAAGTACGTGCAAAAACAGGGTGGCAACAGGTTTTACTACCGGTTTGTCAACCTGTCGTCGGGTCAAAATATTATATCCTACCAATGGTATTTTGGCGACGGAACGGTTTCCCACGATAAAAATCCTGATCACACCTATTTAAGCCCGGGAATATATCGTGTAAAACTTATTATCAAGTCGAGCCTGAACGGCACGCCAAGTTCCAACACCTATTCAAAATTGATTCTGATTCGCGAAAGAACACTTTACCATATTGGCGGTCAGGTTTTTGCCAACCTGTTTCCCATCGACCATGGTAAAGCATTTTTATATTTTAAAGATTCGACCGATGTATTTATTCCTGTTGATACCGTAACGTTTGACACGTTAGGCTATTACATTTTTTACAACCTTCCGCAAGGCGACTATCTTGTAAAAGCACAACCCGACAGAACCTCGGAGTTTTATGAGCTTTATTGCCCGACTTACTACGGGGATGCGTTAAAATGGCAAAATTCAACCACTTGTGATGTGTGCAGCACCTCGTGGGATTATGATATTCACCTGTTGCCCGTCGAAGGCGTATTGTCAGGAGAAGGAATCATTAAAGGAAATGTTTTCGTGGTTGATAACGGCCTCAAACGATTTGGCCTAGAATCGGGAGCAAACATTACCCTCTACCTTCTCGATTCATCGGGCAACAACATGACTTACCTCTACACCGGCTTGGAGGGCGATTTCGATTTTTCTGATTTAAATCTCGATCAGTACAAACTCTTTCCCGAAGTAACCGGGGTAAACACTTCCGAAATTAATGTGGAATTGAACGAGGAAACACCACAAATCGACAGCATGATTATCGAGCTGAGCCTTTCCAGTGTTGACTTTATTCTTCCATCGAAAAAAGCACACCCTGAATTAATCAGTAATCTCTATCCCAACCCCCTGGCAAATGGTGATAAGGTATTATTATCGGTTAAACTACAAAGTGCAGGGGAAGTAACCCTAACCATTACTGATTTTAACGGGAAAACCATTTCCAAAAATCAGATTGATGTAAATCAGGGCTCATCCAGGTTTCACATTCCCGTTAATCAATTATCAAACGGCATCTACCTGGTTTCGATAACCAATGAGCAAGGCCAAACCGACACCAAAAGGTTGGTTGTAAGCCGTTAAGGTTTTTAATGGCTCCGTGTCAATATTTTTTAAACGGATTTTCTACGGGATGGAATTCTGTCCTCCTCAAGTTAAAGTGATAAAGTTGTCCAGGTTGTAATAACCGAAGGGATACGGAGTACCGACTTTAGTCGGGCATCCTCGAAAAATTAAATCCGTCTGTTGTCGGATTATTCTTCAGAATATGAAATTATTCTTTAACAAACTTCATTGCTTCTGTTCCCTTGTCACCGGTTACTTTTAGCAGGTAAAGCCCGGCCGGCAGGTCTTCTACATTTATCGTGTACTTTTTACTCTGGCCTGTGGTCTTTATACTTTTTACTTGTTTACCGGTATTATCAAAAATCTCTAATTTGTTAATTGGAAATTGGAAATTATTAATTACAATCGTAAGGTTGTCGGTAACGGGGTTGGGAAAAACATTTATTGCATCCACAAAATTGTTTTCTTGTATGCCAACAATATTATCAATTTTCGCAATGAACATATCACCACCGCCTTCACTGGTTAAAGTAGTTGTTCCGAAGGTAATGGTGGGACTTTTAAACACACCCGTTAAGAGAACATTTCCATTGGCATCTGAAGTAACGCTGATGCTTCTATCAAAAGAAGTTCCTCCTGCTCTTTTAGCCCAGAGGACATTTCCGTCGGCATCATATTTCACAATAAATATGTCACCACTGCCTGCACTGGTTAAGGTAGTTGTCCCGAAGGTGATGGTGTCACTGGCAAAAAAACCCGTTACAAAAATATTACCGTCACCGTCTGTGGCAACACTAAAGCCATCATCATTTTCTATTCCGCCTGCACTTTTCGCCCAAAGGACATTACCTCCTGCGTCATATTTCACAATGAATATGTCAGCACTGCCTGCATTGGTTAAAGTGTCCGTCCCAAAGGTGATGTTATCACTTTCGATAAAACCCGTTACAAAAATATTTCCGTCACTGTCTGTGGCAACGCCAAAGCCTTGATCATTTTCTATTCCGCCAGCACTTTTTGCCCAGAGGACATTACCGCCGGCATCATATTCCACAATAAACATATCCGATTCGCCTGCATTGGTTAAAGTATCCGTTCCAAACGTAATAAAGGAACCATAATACTCACCCGTTACAAAAATATTTCCGTCACTGTCTGTGGCAACGCCGGAGCCTCCTCCGTCAGGGTAAGCTCCGCCTGCAGTTTTAGCCCAAAGGATATTTCCGCCGTTGTCATATTTCACAATATACACATTAGCACCACCAGGATTGGTTAAAGTATCCGTTCCAAACGTAATAAAGGAACCATAATACTCACCCGTTACGAGGATATTTCCGTTGGCATCTGTGGCAACGCCGGAGCCACTATTAACAGCAGACCCGTCTGCGGTTTTAGCCCAGAGAACATTTCCTTCAACGTCATATTTCACTATGAACATGTTTTGACTGCCTGCATTGGTTAAAGTATCTGTCCCGAAGGTGATATAGGGATCGTAAAACTCACCCGTTACAAAAATATTTCCGTCAACGTCAATGGCAACGCTGTTGCCCTCCGCACCAATAATACCGCCTGCGCTTTTAGCCCAAAGGACATTTCCGCCGGCGTCATATTTCACAATAAACATATTACCATCGCCTGCATTGGTTAAAGTCGTTGTCCCGAAGGTGATGGAAGGACTCACAAAAATACCCGTTACGAGAATATTTCCGTTAGCGTCGGTGGCAACGCTGAAGCCATAATCACTATACGTTCCACCTGCACTTTTCGCCCAGATGTAGTCGGGAGATTGGGCGTAAGAGATTCCAAGTTCAAAGATCAATATCAGGGCTAATGTTAAAAAAATTATTAACTTTTTCATTTCATTTAAGTTTTAATTTTTGACTACTTCGATTTTTTAGGTTTCTCCTAGCTGATAAAATTACAGTTTTTTTCTTAAACTTTCACCTTTTAGTTGTATTCTGTACAAAGTATGTCCAACAAAAAGAATTGTATAGTATTGTCCGGAATTACTTTCGGGTGTCCCATGGACGAAAACAAATAATGCTGAAGAGATTTCTCAGTCGTGCCTCCTACTAATGACAAGTATTTTGTAAGTTGTAGTATTTCAGGTATTTGTCTAAACATTCGTTCAGCCCCCGAGCTGCTCCGATAACTATCGGAGCGGGGGAGAGAGGATGTTTGCTCAAAAATTTCCACTCCTCCGGCCCCGTATAGTTATCGGGGAGCCCGGAGAACTATCAGGTTTTTGTCATTGCTTTTTGTGGGCTCCATGTTTTTTGGAGTCTTATGACTCGGGAGGACGTTGGGGCTGGCTTGGGCAAGAACCGGCGTCATGCCGACCTTGTGGAGGCTTGCCCGTACTCAACGGTACGTTCGGGCGGGCATCTCCCAAGCCTCAATGTTCCCTTTCTGCAAAAGGCATCTTTACAATGGGGGCAAGTCGCCGACAGGGTATTGTAGTCACACGGTTGCAAACCGTGTGAGAGGTTTTTTTAGTCGTGAATTGAGCGAGCAGTTTATATGGTTGCCAGGCATGCGGGAAGGAAATGATATTATAACAGCACAAGGTTACAAACCGTGTGAGACAGAGAACGCGAGATAATGCCTAGAAGGTTCCCCGACTACCTGTTTTCGTCGGCAAACCACTCTGCATACGAGGTTACGGTTTCGCGCAGCATTAAATATTTCAGGTCGATGTTTCGGGGAAGTTCGGTTTTAATTCTTTCCGCAAAATCGATTAACATCATTTCGCTGGTAGGTTGATAATCGAGCAAGATAATTTTTTCATAATTCTTTTTTAACTCGACAACCAGCGTTTCCGAAACATCACTTCGTAACACCAGGGCATGATCAAAAGGCTCTACAATTACTTTTCTGACAATTTTCTTTAAATCGCCAAAATCCATCACCATGCCCAACTTGGGATGCCCCTGCTCCTTGAGGGGATATCCTGCAACCGTAACCAACAACTCGTACGAATGGCCATGAATATTTTTGCACAACCCATCATAGCCCGGCAACGAATGCGCCGCTTCAAACTTAAACTCCTTGGTAATTCTTATGTAGGACTTTGAACTCATGATGCTTTTAAGAATTTATACTGTTTGATGAATTTACCGTCAGGGGTTTCCACGATTAAGAGATACAATCCCTTTTGATACTTACTGACATCAATATTATTTTCGTTAGAATGTAAGGTTCCCCGTTTTATTTTTTGCCCTGCCATGTTAACAATAAAATAGGTAGCCTCTCCACTATTGGTATAACTGATATGAAGCAGGTTTACCACCGGATTAGGATATACCGTCAATTTTAAATCGAGGGGGTTTACCACGGCAGAAGGATCAACCCAGATAAGGGTAATATATTCGGGATGATCGACAAAGGGATTGCGATTTTGTTGAAAGTCGTAAATTTTATCGTTACGGTCTAACTCCTTTTGGCTCACGGGGTCTTCGTTACTCCATTTGACCATCAGGTTCAGATACCAGTCTTCAAACACGTGATCGTTGGTACCGTCAAGCACCACATCGGCATTGGAAGAGTTGTTTTCCCAACTGCCAATTTCATTTTCATAGCGGGTAGCCATGTAAAAATAGACACGGGCCAAATCACCCTTAAATTCATCAATGGGTTCAAAAGCAGTACCTGAATAGCCGGGGGCATTGCTACTTCCCAGTTTGCTGCCATTTTGTGATGTCCAGGTGGCACTTCCCACCTCCGAATAAGCCCAGTTGCTTCTTCTTCCGTTCACGTAGCCATCGGTAGGCAAAATATGAACCACATCGTTTTTCATGGGCGCCGCGTTGTTAAACCAGCTTTTCGGAAAGGTATGTTCGCGATTGTAACACGATCCTTCGCCACTGTAATTACCGCATTGATCAGACCCTTTGTTGTATTCGTAAGGGTTGCTGCCATTGGGGTTATACGAGTAAATATCCCAGATTTTATTGGTAGAGTTTCCGCTGTTGGTCAGGTTAGCAGGCATCAGGTCGCCGGTTAGGTAAAAGGTCCATAGTGCGCTGTATCCCTGGTCGTGATGATCCTTGATGATGTTGTAAAGCGCAGTTTTTAACTCGTAACCCGTTTTTCCGTCCGCACTGTTGTAATACCCCGCAGGGGGCTGAGCAAAAGAGACAAATCCTATTAATAAGGAAACAAATAATAATAATACTTTCTTCATTTTTTTAAAATTCAATAACCAATAATTTTTTAATCCTCGACCGCTTACACTATGAACAGAAAATACAAGGCCGCGAAAACAAATACCAGTGATCCAAGTATGTACAACAAGGAAGCAAACGCATAAGCACTTTTTTTCTCCTCGGTAAAAATAGCAGGTATCATTAAAAAAGAGGTCAGGAAGAACAGGGCAATAAGACTTGTTTCAAATTTTACCTCGGGAAAAAACCAGAACA
>JANTGU010000010.1 GCA_024762735.1 Bacteroidales bacterium
CTGGAGCTTTTCAGGTTATTGGTTTTTCGTAACAATTTTGTATAGATGTTCCATTCGGTTTTACTGAACTTTGGTTTGACGTAAGTTTCCATATTCCCTGTTTCGAGGACGATGGAAAGCAACGAGATGCGTGGTTCTCGAACCATCTTGTCTGCAAGAATAAAATCAAATTCCCCTGCGGCATGTTCACGGGTCATCCTGCCATGATGATAAACAAACATCTCACCACCCCAAATATTGCCGTCATCGCCCAAGCCGGTGCCATCCCAAATTACACCCAATATTTTTTTCGGTGAATCCAACAGGTTGTTCTCGCCCAACACCGAATAAAAATGGGCTTCGTGGTGTTGTACTTCAAAAAGTGATGCATGATACTTTTCTGCCATCTGTTGCCCAAACCGGGTTGAAAAATAGTCGGGATGTTTATCAATAACCACGGCATCAATTTCAGGCGAAAAGAGTTTTTCAAAGTGATTGAAAGTCTGTTCGTAGTTGAGTTGAGCATCGTAACTTTCGGTGTTGCCAAGGTACTGACTGATGTAGATGTTTTGCTCGTTTAAAAGCCCAAACACACTTTTAAGCATGGAGCCGGTTGCCAATACTGTTTTGTCAGTAAGTTGCAATTTAGGATTGATATAAGTGGGCGCTTTGCCTCGTGATCGGCGAAGGGTAACTTTTTGATGATGACGCTTGCTAAACTGCACCACACCATCATCCTGCGGAATAACAATATCTCGATTGTTTATTAAAATAACATCGGCTATTTTTGAAAGTTCCGAAACGGCCTTGTCATCCTGAAAAATAATGGTTGAATCGGTGATGTTACCACTGGTAGCAACAATGGGTTTTTTAAATTCTTTTAATAACAACTCGTACAGAGGAGTATATGGCAGCATGATTCCCAACCTGGTAAGACCATGACTGATTTCAAAAACAGCTTTCTGACTTAGCAGTTCCGTTTTTTCTTTGGTATTCAGGAGCACGATGGGGGCATGAATCGCTTTTAACTCATGTTCTTCAGCCCGGCTCACCAGCACATCTTTTTTAATGCTTTCTATGTCGGGATACATTAAGGCAAAAGGTTTGGCAGGGCGGTGCTTGCGATGACGAAGCATCCTTACCGTGTTGACATTGGCAGCATCGCAGGTTAGCAGGTAACCCCCGATGCCTTTGATAGCGATAATTTTACCTTGCTGCCATTGTTGAACAATGTATCTGAGGTTGGTAAAGTTTTGCGTCAGTTTTTCCTGCTCGTAAAGCTGCATCTCCACGGCACAATCAGGGCAAGAGTTGGTTTGCGAAAAGTGCCTGCGCTCCATGGGGTTGTTATACTCTTCATCACAAACCCTGCACATCTTAAATTTGGCCATGGTAGTATTGGGACGGTCATAAGGTAATTTAGTAATGATGGAGTATCGGGGGCCACAGTTGGTGCACGTGATAAAAGGATAATGATAACGCCTGTCTTTTTGATGATGCAGCTCTTGTCGGCAATCATCGCACAGAGCCACGTCAGGTGTAAGCAACAGTTTTGGTTTTACGCTGCTTTTGCTTTCCACGATTTCGAAATCACGGTAGTGGGTAAATGCTGTTTCTTGGATGGCTGAACGGGTAATAACGGCAAGGGGAGGTAAATTGTTTTTCAGTTCACAAAAAAAGCGATTGGCACCCTTTTCATCGGAATTGATGTGAATATGTACCCCGTCGTGGGTATTGTTTACCAAGCCGTTTAATCCAAATTTTTTTGCACAGCGATAAACAAACGGCCGGAAACCCACGCCCTGCACGATGCCTTCAAAATGTATATGGAATGTTCTGACCAATTGACCTTACATTTATTAACTGTTTATTAATTAACAAAAATAGTCAATTTTATCACCACACATAGAAAAATAGATTAATTTTGTACAAAGATTTTAGAAGTCATGCATGAGCTTTCCATTGCAGTTGGCATTGTTGATTTAGCCGAAAAAGAGGCAAAAACAGCAGGTGCCGACAAAATATTATCCATTGAATTGGAGATTGGCACCCTTTCGGGGGTTATGCTTGATGCTCTAGACTTTGCCTGGCCGGTGGCGACAGAAAACACCTTGCTTGAAAAGGCTGAGAGAACAATAATTCAGGTTCCTGCCAAAGCAAAGTGCAGCAGATGCGGGGCGCTCTTTGATTTGGAAAACCTCTATGACTCATGCCCTGCATGCAACGAATATCGGAAAGATATTATTCAGGGTAAGGAGTTGAGAATAAAATCGCTGGTGGTGGATTAATAAAAACCTGAGGAGTGAAACCTGAAATTAAAATGAATACACTATGGCTAAACCCCGGGGGAGAAAAGATGAGCTTAAAGTTTTGAAAATTATTAAATAATATTAAATACCTTATATACCATGTGTTTAGCAGTTCCGGGAAAAATAATCAGCATCGACAATCAAATAGATGATATATTCAGAATCGCCAGGGTGTCGTTTGACGGGGTGGTAAAAGAGGTTAACCTGGCCATGTTACCGGAAGCCAAATTGGGCGACTATGTTTTGGTACATGTTGGAAGCGCCATCAGCATTGTGGATGAGGAAGAAGCTTTGTTTACCTTGGATATATTAAAAAAGCTGGATATGGAGGGGCTGAAAGAGGGTGAGCTATCGGAACCGGAAGCCGATTAATTTATAATCGTTTTTAGTTAAATATAGAATACCTTTGCCTTCAACAATCCTTAAAAACTTAAGAAGATGAATAATATTGAAGGTTATATTTGTTTTGCCGAGCGTTTAGATTTAGCATTGTCGCCATTTTCAACCAAAGATAGCGTGTTGATTCTTGAGTCAGATCCCGAACCGGGTTATTTTTCAAAAAACGGCTTTCCCGAAAATCTGGCAAAGGCCAGCGATCATCACCTTTATATTCTTACTAAGCATCCTGTTACCTGTTTCCAGGACTGGGTCATTCAACATTCGTTTAAAGTGCGTGAGGAGTTGAATCTCAATCTGCATATTTCACCGGGTCAGTTAACCTTCATAAATAAATCACATAATTGTTTAAGAATAAGAACACGGGAAGTGGAGAGTATCAAACCGTTTTTAAAGGATTTGGAAAAGCTGGATATTGAATTTGTGAAGCACTCTAAACATGTGCAACCGTACAATAGCGTGGTTCATTTTAAAAAGCATGCCGAGCTAACCCCATTGGAAGAAGGTGTATATGCTGATGTAAATGATAAAAATCGCCATTTTATTAAGGTGCCTAAGAGTCTTGACTTTGAAGACTTTGAAACGGTTGTTGAAAAGATAAAAAATAACTGTGGTTTCAACATGTTTAATGCCGCGTATGCCACCTTGCCACGTCGAAATGAAGTGATGAACTTTATTGCACTTTATTCAAAACATTGCGATGAAAAGAGACTCCCTGAATTTAAATACTATCTCGATAAACATATTTAGACACTATTCTAAATAAAGTAACCACTTATTTTCAGTTTTATTTACTGCTGTTGCTGTTTGTAAATAACAGTAAGGCAAATTATTATGCATGCACAATACTTTGTTGTATCAGATATATTTATATATGGTATAAATAATTGATTCGTTAGGATTTAAACATGTACGATTCTATTTTTGTAGCCGTCAACATAATACAAAATCCAATGAAAAAAGTATTAGAAATAATTCTTATCATCATTATTCCATGGGTCATCATTCTATGGATAGTTTTTAATTACAATGGTGATAAAGACCGAGATTATTATCCATCTTCAGAAATTAGCCTGAAGCACGATTCCATACCGGTTGATCACTCCAAATTTGCCGTGTTGCAAAAAGATTTTAAATCCGGTCCTGAAGTAACCGAGGCTTGTTTGAGCTGCCATAACGGGCGCGGTAAAGAATTTATGAAAACCGAACACTGGAAATGGCATAAAGTAGATTCGATTCCGGGAAGAGGAACTTTTGACCTTGGTAAAAAGAACCTGTTAAATAACTTCTGTATTGGGGTAAACTCCAACGAGAAACTTTGTTCGATGTGCCATGCGGGGTATGGCTACGGTGACAAAAGTTTTGATTTTAACAATCAAAACAACATCGACTGTTTAATTTGCCACGACGGAACCAAGACCTATCACAAGTCTAACCCCTGTAAAGGACCAAACCTTCCTGGTTCAGGAGCTCCCGGGGTTGATGTTAATTTGAGCTACGTGGCTCAGCACGTCAACCTTCCCAAACGTAACAACTGCGGAAGCTGTCACTTTACCGGGGGTGGTGGAAACAACGTTAAGCACGGCGATCTTGAAATGGGATTGATGAGTGCGCACACGGGTTTAAATGGCGAAGTTGATGTACACATGGGCGTTGGTAAAGACGGTAATAACATGCAGTGTACCGATTGTCACAAAACACACGAGCATCAAATCTCCGGACAGCTCTATTCTGTCTCCTCCTCAAACAGCAACCGCGCCACTTGTGAAGAGTGCCATACAGGTTCCCCGCACAAAAGCAAACTGCTTAATGACCATTATAAAACCATTGCCTGCCAAACATGCCATATTACCGAGTATGCCAAACTTAACCCGACAAAAATTATTTGGGATTGGTCAACAGCAGCAAAAATGGATAAAAACGGTAAACCGATATTTAAAAAAATGCTGCCCGATACAACCTATACCTTTGACGGAATAACCTACCACGATGTGGAAGTTGAGTATGATTCACGCCATGGAACAGCTGTTTTGCAAAAGGATGTCAAACCCGAGTATATTTGGTTTAACGGTACAGCCAACCACATGTTAATTACTGATAAGATTCAGGATACAACCAAACCGGTTATTCTTAATCCGCTGCTTGGTTCGTACGAAGATCATTACAATCCATCCGATTCCACCTGTCCCTCAAAAATATGGCCTGTAAAAGTCATGAGGGGCAAACAACCCTACGATCGTGGAAATATGACCCTGGTTCAGCCCAAACTTGCCGGGAAAATAAAAGGCAGCCATGCTCTGTGGGCCGATTACGATTGGGACTCATCTATCATGGCAGGGATGGAGTATCTTAACCTTCCTTACAGTGGCAAATACGGTTTTATCGAAACCCAAACACTCTGGCCATTAAATCATGAGGTTTCCGAATCAAAAGAAGCTTTGCAATGTGCCGATTGTCACAATGCCAACGACAGTCGCCTTAAAAACCTGACCGGATTTTATCTGCCGGGAAGAGACAATAGCGCGCTCCTCGATAACGCAGGGTTATTATTCCTTATCCTGGTATTGCTCGGCGTTAGTATTCATGGATTCCTTAGAATTGTAGGATCAAAAAAACAACATTAATTTTTAAAGTAAGGAAAAATGAAAAAAGTATTAATATATAAAGGATACGAACGATTCTGGCACTGGACACAAGCACTGTTGATTCTACTGTTGGCCGTTACCGGTTTTGAAGTGCATGGAACCTATACCCTGATGGGATACGAAGAAGCAGTGTTATTTCACCGTAATCTGGCCTGGGCCTTTATCATTCTTATTGTGTTTACACAATTTTGGAATATGACAACAGGCGAATGGAGACAATATGTTCCTTCAACCGAAATGCTTAAAGCGCAGGTTAAATACTATATTACCGGTATTTTTAACAATGCACCGCACCCAACCCGTAAAACAGTTTATAATAAATTTAACCCGTTGCAGCGTTTAACCTATTTGGGTCTTCGGATTTTAATTATTCCGGTAGTGGTGCTGAGTGGATTGGTTTATATGTACTACGTTTCGTTGGTCGATCAAAGTGCAGTGGGAAGTCTTGCTCCGGTCGCTTATTGGCATACCATTGGTGCCTTTTTGTTATTAGGTTTCGTTATAGGCCATGTTTATTTGACCACCACCGGTCACAAACCTTTGTCAGCCATTAAAGCCATGCTTACCGGATGGGAAGAGATGTCGGACGAAGACGCTGAAATTGCCCTGGAAGAAAACCTGAAAGTAGCGCTCATTGCCAGTCGTAAAGGAATTAGCGGAAGAGGTTCCATCGAAAAAGAAGGTATGTTTGAAAATGCTTTTGAGGATGTGGTTGAAAAACTGGGTATCGACACCGAGTCAACACGGCTGCGCGAAAAATTGTTGAGCTCCAACGTAGGCTATTTCAGGATTGGAAAAGATGGTAACTATCAGGAGGTAAACGATGTTTGGTTAAAACTCTACAAGTGCACCAACAAAAAAGAGGTCATTGGCTCTCATGTTACGCTGGATCGTACACCGGAAGGAAAAGAGCAAATTATGAATCTGGTCAACAAAATCCTGGCGGGAGATACCATTACCGGTGAACGGGTTGAACGGGTATGCAAGGATGGATCCATGGGTTACCATACGGTTTCGGCAACACCGGTAAAAGACAAAGATGGGAACATTGTTGGCTTGGAAGGTTTTATTATCGATATTACACCACAGGTTGAAGCCGAAAAAGCGTTGGAAAAGAAACTGGAAGCCAATCACGATACCAACGTGTTTTACGAGCAAATTGCCAAATCAGAAAATGTTGGCTACTTCCGCATTGGAAAGGATGGATTTTATCAGGAGGTAAACGATACCTGGTTGAAACTGTATAAATATGATTCCAGAGACGATATTATCGGAAAACACTATTCGCTGAGTCGCACCAAAGAGGATTTTGTTAAGCTGAAAGAATCGTTTGATAAAGTGCTGGCAGGTGAAACCATCCCGTTAGGTATTACGCGACGCTATTGTAAAGATGGCAGTATCGGTTATCACTCCATTACCATGACACCTGTTGTTAAAGATGGTAAAGTAGTAGGTGTGGAGGGATACATCGTCGATAAAACAGATAAAAAGCTTGCAGAAGAAGAACTTAAAAAAGAGAAGCAGGTTTAGTTAATAATTGGGTTTTTATAAGAAGGAAAGGGTTGCCAGTACGGTAACCCTTTTTTATTTTCAAGCCGTTTTAAAAACGATTCTACTTGGAAAGGATGGCGTTATCAATTTGGCATTGAATTACTTTAATGTGAAAATAGGCTAATTTATTCTCTTTTCAAATAATGCATATAACATGTTATATGTCAGTAAAGTTAATGATGCGCTGTTTTTCTATATTTGTTTGACGGTATTGAAAATCAATAAGTTAGTGATATTAACAAAACGGCCTTATTCGTTGAATAATCCTGATTTATTGCATATTTTTGTACGAAATATCATATAAACATCTATACATATATACACACATTGCTTACTGTATAGATTTGTTAATGAAAACGATACAAATAAATAAATTATGAAAACAAGAAGGGACTTCATAAAAATTACCGCTGCCGGAGCAGGGGCAGCCGCTCTTGGACTTCATGCATTAAGTTGGGATAGTGCCACTGCTCAATTTATTGCCAATGGAGACACCTCTCCCGTGAGCGATGAGGAGCTTACCAATTATCCCACCTATTGCGAGGTTTGCTTTTGGAAGTGTGCCGGTTTTACCTATGTGGATAAAAAAGGAAACATACGAAAGATAATAGGTAACAAAGATGACCCGCACAGCAACGGACGCTTTTGCCCAAGGGGTACCGGGGGTGTGGGTATGTATTACGATGAAGACCGTCTTCAAACCCCGCTTATTAGAGAAACCAAAGCCGATGGCACGCAATATTTTAGAAAAGCAAGTTGGGATGAGGCGCTTAACTTGGTGGCTGAAAAAATGAACAAACTCCGCTTGGAGCACGGCCCTGAATGTCTGGCCCTGTTTTCGCACGGAACGGGGGGTAAACATTTCACTCATCTGGTTAAAGCTTTCGGCTCACCCAACATTACAGCTCCTTCTTTTGCGCAGTGCCGGGGTCCTCGGGAAGTTGCTTTTACCGCTACCTATGGCGAGGACGTTATGTCGCCTGAAAGAACTGATATTCGGGATACCAAATGTTTAGTATTGATTGGCTCTCATCTTGGCGAAAACATGCACAACGGACAAGTTCAGGAAATGTCGGAAGCCATTGATAATGGAGCTACCATTATCACTGTGGATCCGAGGTTTAGTACCGCAGCCAGTAAATCAAAATATTGGTTGCCCATTAAGCCTGCTACCGATATTGCCCTTTTAATGGCGTGGGCACATGTCCTAATTTATGAAGAACTTTATGATAAAGATTATGTTGAGAAATACACATTCGGGTTTAAAGAGTTAAAAGAGCATGTTAAGAGCATGACGCCCGAGTGGGCTTATGGTATAACTACCATCGACCCCAATGTAATCAGGGATACCGCGCGCGAAATGGCAGCAGCGTCGCCGGCAGTACTGGTACACCCGGGTCGGCACGTTACCTGGTATGGCGATGATACCCAACGTTCAAGAGCCATTGCTATCTTAAATGCTTTATTGGGCTCGTGGGGTCGGCGCGGTGGTTTTTACAATCCCGAAAAAGTCCACTTGCCAAAGTACCCTTCACCTCCCTATCCCAAACCAAAGCGCTCGTGGAAAGATGCTTACCCTCCCGGCAAGTATAACCTGGTTTCCGAGGTGCTTTCCACCGGTATTTGCGATGCCACTATCCCTAACGCTGACCTAGATTGTCATTTGAGAGGCTGGATTGTTTATGGTACCAACCTGATGGCCTCACTGCCTGATCAGAAAAAAACTCTGGAAGCCATTAGTAACCTCGACTTTTTGGTGGTTATCGACACAATGCCCATGGATATTGTCCAGTTGGCCGATGTGGTGTTGCCCGAGTGTACCTATCTTGAAAGGTATGATCCTATCAGAACCTCTCCACATCGTGAGCCATACATCGCTTTAAGGATGCCTGCCGCTGAACCCAAGCACGAAACCAAACCAGGCTGGTGGATTGCCAAGGAATTGGCTAAAAGATTAGGTCTTGGAGATTACTTCAACTATGAAAATTATGAAGATGTACTTGACTGGCAACTTAAAAAAGTTGGTTCTTCGCTGGAAGAGATGAAACGAATTGGTGTTAAAAAATTCAACCGGGAGTTTGACGACCTCTATTTCCTGCAAAACCTTGAAGATTTTGAGTTTAATACCAATACCGGAAAAATAGAACTCTACTCTACCGAGCTGGAGATGGAAGGGTTTGACCCAATTCCTAAATATACCCATCATGAAGAGCCGGCTGACGGCTATTATCGGCTCAATTACGGAAGAGCGCCCATGCACACCTTCTCCAGAACATCAAACAACCATAACCTTTGGGACTTGATGAAAGAAAACAGTGTATGGATTAACCCCAAAGTAGCTAAACTGTGGGATATTGAAAACGGACAATTAATATGGTTAAAAAACCAGGATGGAGTTGTTACCGATTTTCCTGTAAAGGCCAGGGTAACGGAACGAATACGATGGGATTCAGTCTATCTTGTCCATGGTTTTGGCCATACCAATAAAAAGCTCACCAGAGCTTACGGCCATGGTGCCAGCGATTCAAACTTAGTAAGTAAAGTGCACATGGATCCCATCATGGGCGGAACCGGGATGAGAGGAAACTTTGTTACATTTCTTAAAGAAAAACCAGGAAAGGAGGTTAACGCATGAGATACGCAATGGCGGTTGACACCAAAAAATGTGTGGGATGTGGCGACTGTGTAGTTGCCTGCCAAACCGAAAACAATGTGCCCCACGGCTATTGCCGCGACTGGATCGTGGAAAACGTGGCAGGCACCTATCCCAAATTAGAAATTGAGTTGCGCTCCGAGCGATGCAATCATTGCGAAAACGCCCCCTGCGTAAGGTGTTGCCCTACAGGCGCCAGTCATATTGTGGACGGGGGCATTGTTTTGGTTACCCACGACGAGTGTATCGGCTGTGGTGCCTGTATCGAGTCGTGCCCCTACGATGCCCGATATCCGCATCCCGAGGGATATGTAGATAAATGTACTTTCTGCGTTCACCGTGTTAAAGACGGGGAGAATCCTGCTTGTGTAGATGTTTGTCCTACCAGCTGTTTGCACTTTGGCGATTTGGATGACCCCAACAGTGACGTGTCAAAAGTTTTGAAAAATAGAAAGTGGAAAGTGTTGGCTCCCGAGGCAGGCACCAACCCGCAACTATATTTTTTAACCTAACCATAAAATCAGGAAAATGAAAGAAGAACTATTTGTCAGCGGGCGTAACATCCCCAATATTGACCCTTACCTCCATTTGTGGCACTGGGAAATTCCCCTGTACCTTTTCCTGGGAGGGCTCGCCGCAGGAATCTTGTTTTTTGCCGGGTACTTTTATATTATGCACAAGGAAAAAGAGATGAAAGCCACCATCCAATGGGCTCCCATGTTGGTACCTTTTTTATTGGTAATAGGTTTGGGAGCGCTGTTTTTGGATTTAAAACATCAACTTTACTTTTGGCGGCTTTACACCACCATTCGAATAGAATCACCCATGTCGTGGGGTGCCTGGGTGCTGATGGCTGTTACACCTTTATCCATCGTGTGGGCGGCAACCTATATCAAAGATCTTTTCCCAAAGTGGAAATGGCCATTTAAATGGCTCGATACCTTTGAGGCTTTTGCCAAAAAATATCGTAAAGCCATGGCCTGGATCATGATGATGCTTTCGGTAATCCTGGGGGTTTATACCGGTATTCTTTTATCGGCATTCAATGCACGCCCATTGTGGAATACATCCATCTTAGGCCCTCTGTTTTTGGTTTCCGGATTTTCAACCGGACTGGCGGCCATTATATGGATGTCGAAAAGTAAATACGAACGCAAGGTGCTAACCCGTATCGACCTCATTTTTATTTTTGTGGAACTGTTCTTTATCATTCACATGATGATGGGATTACAGGCAGGCTCGCAGGCTGCTATTGAAGCTTCCCAACTATTTTTAGGAGGTGAATTTACGGTAACTTTTTGGGTGTTTGTTGTGCTGTTGGGATTGGCTTTTCCTGCCACCCTCGAAATATTTGAACTACGGGGATACCATGTTCCTGGTTGGCTGCCTTCATTCCTGATTTTAATGGGAGGACTCGTTTTCCGGTTTGTGATTTTAGAAGCAGGCCAGCTTACACGATATTTATATTGATTTAAATCCATTGAACGATGAAAAAACATAAAAATAATAATGGAAGACCTCACTACCTGAACCCGTATTTTGGGGGTGTTTTGCTGGGGTTGTTGGTTGTGATTACTTTTTACATAACAGGAAGAGGGCTCGGTGCCAGTGGTGCTGTTAAAAGTACGGTTGTAACAGCGGTAGAAACCTTTGCCCCACAGCATGCCGAAAATAGTCCCTATTATAGCAAGTATATTCCCGAAGACAAATCGCCTATGAACAACTGGCTTGTTTTCGAGTCATTTGGAATTTTAATTGGCGGACTGCTCTCGGGGGTTATCTATGGCCGAATTAAAAAGTTCAGAATTGAACATGGTAAACACACAACAAGTTCAAAACGGTTGATTTTTGCGGTACTGGGCGGTGCCCTGTTTGGTTTTGGCAGCCAGTTTGGCCGTGGTTGTACCAGCGGTGCTGCCCTGGTGGGCTCTGCTTCCTTCTCCTTTGGAGGGGTAATAGTAATGCTTGGAATTTTCGGAACCGGTTATGCCGTAGCCTGGTTCTTTAGAAAACTGTGGATATAATCATATAAAATATAGTAAAATGGGACCATTAATACCAAATGAAATAATAACCGGAGACTGGAACTTTGTTATTGCCATATTAATCGGCATTGCTTTTGGGTTTTTACTGGAAGCCTCCGGATTTTCCTCATCCCGAAATTTGGCCGGTGTTTTTTACGGCTATAATTTTGTAGTGTTGCGTGTGTTTTTTACCGCCGTTATTGTTGCCATGGCAGGGCTGCTCTATTTCGATTATTTCGGGTGGCTCGACTTGTCTAAAATTTTTATCCTACCCACATTTTTGTCACCCATGATACTGGGCGCAGTTATCATGGGAATTGGTTTTGTGATGGGTGGCTTTTGCCCGGGAACCAGTTTTACGGCCATTGCCATTGGTAAAATGGATGCGGTGTTTTTTGTCATTGGGCTCTTCATAGGCATTTTTATTTTTGGAGAAAGTTTCCCCTTGTTCAAAGATTTCTTCAACAGCGGAAGCATGGGCAATGTTACCCTGACCGATGTAACGGGTATTGCAGCCCCCTGGTTTGCTTTTGGCTTTACCGTAGTTGCCCTGGCAGCCTTTTGGGTTACTGCTGAAATAGAGAAGAAAGTAAGAAAGAATACCAAAGAATATAAATTCTAATATTATGAATAAAAATTATCTGTTTCTTACCATTTTAATGCTGCTGTTAGCCGTGGGAACCTTTTTTATTCCTAAAAAGCAGCTTGTAAAGCACGAACGTAGTCCTGAAAAGCTCCTGATGGATATTACTCAACCGTCAAGATATGTAACTACCGATCAGGTAGCAAAAATGATTATTGAACAAGACCCTACCCTGGAACTTATTGATGTAAGGCCGGCTGATGAGTACAATAAATTTACCCTTCCCGATGCCGTTAACGTACCTTTAAAAGATATTTTAACACCGGAAAGCCAGGACAACCTGGGTATTGAAGACATGAATGCTGTTTTTTTTAGTAACGATGATATCATGGCCGATCAGGCGTGGGTTATTTCAAGACGGATGGGATACAAAAACATCTACGTGATGAAAGGAGGATTAAACTGTTGGATTGAAACCATCATCAATCCGGTAGAACCGCCTGAAACGGCACCTGAAACTGCCTTTGAAACCTATCATTTTCGTAAAGCTGCCGGTATCTATTTTACCGGGGGCAATACGGTTCAAACAGGTGATACCGGCACTAAAAAAGCCAAAGTTAAAGTGAGAAGAAAGAAAAAGGAAAAAGCCGCTTCAGGAGGTTGTTAATCATATTTAAATACATTAGTTATGCATGTACACGAAAGAAACCCGAAACGAACATTGATTACCATATTGCTATTTGC
This sequence comes from Bacteroidales bacterium, assembly GCA_024762735.1. Lineage (GTDB taxonomy): Bacteria > Bacteroidota > Bacteroidia > Bacteroidales > F082 > B16-G9. The sequence goes on from JANTGU010000010.1 coordinate 12,885, forward strand.
ACTGGTTATTGTTGTTGGATGGTTAACCATGAAAAAGCCGCGCTTTAATTATCAACTTACACCGCAACAAACGGTGGATATGGTTATCGGCCATAAAGGATGCTTTCATCCTTTTGAACTGGCAAACGCTTTAGGTGATAAATCTGGCAAAGTTGTTTTAATTGATATCAGGAACAGCTTTGATTATGCCAGAGGTCATATTCCGGGTTCCATGAATATTACGGCTACCAACCTTCTTGAAGAAGAAAATGTTAAACAGCTCGATACCTGGAATAAGAATAATGTTAAAGTAGTTTTTTATCACGACGACCAGCTTCAGGCCAATGGTACCTGGATGTTATTCCGGCAAATCGGATATGACAACACTTTTGTGCTATTGGGTGGATACAACTACTACGCTTCCCATAAAAACAACCTGAACGACAGCCAAGGCAAAACCTGTTTAAAAGGAGTGCCAAAATATGACTTTGCGGAAGTAGCCAAAAAATCAGGCGCTTCGGCTGATGTTCCCGCAAGTACCAAAACTAAAAAGGTGAAGGTTCGCCGCAAGAAAAAAGAGAAGGCTGCCTCCGGTGGATGTTAAGGAGGGGTTATAGGTTTTTGAAATTGACGATGATTGGACAACTAAAAATGTAAATACACCGTTACTCTACCAGTCGAATCAAAGCCGATTGACCTGGTGCTAAATTGAACCAAAAAATCAGGTTGTTATCCGCATACTTTTGAGCAGGTTTTAAGCCATTAACGGTTACGGCTTTTGCTTTTACAGCAAAGGATAACCCTACAAGAGGATCTTTTGCTGGATTGGTAACACGAATTCTGCCATCGGACAAAACAACATATTCAATCTGGTTAATTGCCAGCTGGTAGTTCATGAAATCCTCCACGGTAGTAACGTTCAATAATCCATTTAATTTAAGTTGTTGCATCAGTGAAAGGGTACGGTTAAATCCTTCCATAGCTACCACGGTGCTGTCGTTGTCATATTTCCAGAAACCTTTTCCGGGCTTAGTCCAGGCAGGGTAACAATGATTGATCTCCACACCCCAGTTATGGGTAAAAAGATTCAGCTGATAGGGTGAGAAAAAGTAGTTCCACAACCCTTCCTTTTCGATATAAAGCACACTGGCAGTAGGCCAATGGTAAAAACCGGCTGTCCGGGTGGGGTGTTGCCAATAGTCGGGTTTGGGAAAGAAGTCACCGTATCCTGAATACATTTTTTCGATGGAACCAAAAAACCCCCATCTGGCAAAGGTTTGATAATCCTCGTAATAGGGATTCCAAAAATAGTGTATGCCATATTTTTTCCAAAGCGGCGCGGCATAGTTAAGCGGGCCGTCGCAAACAAAATCTTCACGGTTGTTGCTTGCAAGGTTGTTGTAACCGTGGTCAATCCAGCTTGGAGAGTTAAAATATTTTTGCATGTAGGCCAATGCACTCGCTAAACGCTCGGGGGTGGTGGTAAACTGTTCGGGGGTGTGTAGGCAGATTTCGTTTCCTTTTTGATGGACTTGATGCAGAAAACCGGCAAAAGCCGTATCGGTTTTTATGGCGGATTCCAAAGAGGTAAATAAGCTGTCCGATGCCATGGTATTGGTCACACTGTCAGGATTGTCATAAAAAACACTCTTGGTAACAGGAATATTGTACTTAACAAATCCTCCAACAGCGCTATCGGCATCAACCACCTTTTCCGAACCGAAATAGGTTGCCCGGTGAGTGCGGATATCACCCCAGTCGGCATGTTCGCTCCAGATGTATGTGGCCAAATAGCCATTGGGGTTTTTCATGAATCGGGGAAGCCGTTCCGGCTTGATACCTGCGAAAATTTTGAAGCTGTTATCTCTTTTCCCGCCTCTGTTGTATAATGATGTTGATTCATTAATTTTGTAATCAAAAGTATCGGCATCTAGCGGAAATCTTAAAAATGGGTGGTCTTTTTCGTAGTCAAGATTGATAACGGCCAAATGGGTTTGAGTGTTTAGTTGCAGTGATGAAACATCGGAACTATGGTAAACTGCCAACAGTGTTGATCCATTGCTCAATGAGAAACCCTGCTTGTCCAACCAATATTCGTTTTGGAACTCATTAATATCCGATTTCCGGTTGGCTCGTAATACTTCCTGTAAGGGCATAGCATATTCAATCAGTAGTGCCGACCGGCTGACTTCCACCTGTTTTTTGTATCGCCTTGAAATGGTTACCTCAATTTCCGGGCTGTTTTTATTACAATGCAGCAGCAGCTTTACCGATTCAAATTTCGAGATGGCTTTAAAAGTGAGGTAGGTTTCTTCGCCATGGGTTTTAATGTTGGCAAGTTTAAAAAGAGCAAAGTCCTGGTGGAGGATATTTTTATATTTTTCATGATAAAAATAGCGGATATAGTTCGTCATTGGGTTCCCCGCGGTGTCGCTGATAAAAAAGCCATCCCCGGTTTTGTTCCATATTTTGTAGAAATTATTTTTAAAAATCAAGGTGCCTTTTGCCAGGGTTACATATTCTGGTAAGGTTTTTAGGTCGGTTAAAAACGACGGGTTGTGCAACGGTTTAAACGAGATCGTTAGGTCATCCACCAACACTCTGTATTTTTTTCCCTGGTTCCAGAGGTAAATTTTAAGCTTCCCGGTTTTGGTTATCGAGGCCGGGATGGTGATGGAATCGCGAAAGGGAATCCAGACTTTTTTATGATCAAGCACAGGCTTCAAGGGTATTCCCTGCCAAAAGGCGGTCTTCCCATTATTTTCGATGGACACCACGTAAAGTGCATTGGGATGGAGGGTGTCGCTAAAAACAACCCCGCCAATGGTAAGCACCGTGTTTTTATTGCGTGTTGTCACGGGAAACAACATCTCCGCGCCAAGACCGTAGGGGTGGATCGAATCGGTAAAAGCAGCATAGTTACCCGAATGAGCATGAGTGCTGTCGATGTTGCCAACATTTATCCAATGAATCAGGGTGTCAGCACTTTCTACCCTGTTTTGGAATGATTGTGAAAACCCTTGAAGCGACAGTGACATCAGCACTGCCAGCAAAAGATGTTTCAATATGGTAAAACGAGGTGTAATATTTTAAAGGATTAACATTAATATTCCTTAACCGTTAACTCGTTGCGTAGCACACGGCTGGCAAACACGGCCAACGCTTCAAAATCGTTTACAACGGGATAGAGGGCAATGGGTGCTATTTTGCCTATCCGCCGTTTCACATTTTCGAGAAAACGTTCGCTGTCGAAAATCAATCCCGTAAGGATAATGGCATCCACTTCCCCTTCGAGGGTGGCATAATGGGAGGCAATTTCTTTGGAAACCTGATACGACAAGGCATAAGAGATGGCTTGCGCTTTTTCGTCCCCTTCGGCAATCAGGCGGTTGATTTTCTGAAGGCTGTCGGTGCCCAGGTAGGCCTTGTAACCGCCCTCTTCACGAATCATTTTTAACACCTCTTCTTTGGTGTGTTCGCCACTAAAACAATACTCCACCAACTGTCCCATGGGAAGTGTTCCTGTACGGGTAATGGAAAAGGGGCCACCACCGTCGAAAGCCTGGTTTACATCTACCACGCACCCTTTTTGGTGCGCACCGATGGAGATGCCGCCACTACCAATGTGGCATACAATCAAATTCAACTCCTCGTATTTCTGGTTGCGCGATTTGGCGTACTTGCAGGCCACATGTTTATGGTTTAACGCGTGAAAAATCGACTTACGCTCAAAATCAGGATGCCCGGTAACACGAGCCACATCCGACAACTCATCTACCACCACGGGGTTAACCATAAAAGCATTTTTGCCCAGCATTTCAGCAATCTTGAAGGCTATAATTCCTCCCAGGTTGGTGGCATGCACACCCATAACCCCCACTTCGAGGTCGCGTACCATCTCTTCGTTAATGTGATAAACACCCTGCGAAACCGGCTTTACCAGCCCGCTACGCCCCATAATCATTTCGATGTCATCAAGGGTAACCTGGTTAGATTCTAGCTCCTTCATCACCAGTTGCAGTCTGAAATCACTTTGGTCGGTCACTTTTTCAAAGCCGTTTAGCTCCTCTTCGGAGTGGCGGATTGTTTTTAAAAAAACCGGTTCGTTATTGCGATATACGGCAATTTTTGTTTCGTGAACCTCCGGGTAAATGATAAGAATTTTTTTGGAAATCATAGCGTTGATATTTAATCGGATAAAAATAGCAAACATTTGACAACAGAGCAGCATGAACCTGAAAAAAGGTTTTTTTAAGTTGAAAACGTTATTTTTGTGAATTGAATTTATAGTTATCACCTTGATGGGGTGATGGATCAGGGGTGGAGTCAGATAGATTTTAGTGGGTACGCATCATGGTTAAAACATATACTAAGTAACATGAAGAAAGTTTTATTTGTCATTTTCCTTTTGTTTTTCAGCAATGCATCTTATTCCCAGCATCAAAATATTAAAAACACAAACTGAACTGTTCCGGCGTAATGGTTTCTTGCGCAGAAATAAAGGAAACAAAAAAAGCTGTCTCATCTCTGAAACAGCTTTGGAATTCTTTTATCAGTAACCTACTCTCCCATCTCTTTGAGGAGTTGAGCAGCCCATTTTTTGGCTCTCTCTTCAGTAAGTTCATCTTCGTTATCTTCATCAATGGCCAAGCCGTAAAACATACCATCTTTCGCCCCGTCAGAATCAGTAAACCGGTATCCATCAGTGGGCCACCTGCCAATAATTTTGGCGTTCATGTTTTGGTACTCTTCTTCAAAAAGGCCTAAAACATCAACAAAATGATCAGGGTACAGCACCTGGTCGCCCAATCCGAAGAACGCAACATATTTGTTGGTCAAATCTTGCTTGCGCATCTCCAAATCCAAACGACTCCATTCGTTATCGTCGGAAGCATCTTCCCAGTTTTCCGCTCCAACAGTAGAGGCACCGGTTATGATTAAATCATAATTTTTAATGTCCTCAGCGTTAAACGATTTAATGTCAAAAACATCAATATTATCGAATGCTTTGGCAATTTTTTCGGCGGCATTTTCAGTGTTTCCGCCCTTGGGCCAATACAATAAAACTATTTTTTTCATTTCTATAAATTTTTAACGGGGGTAAAAATACATTTTTTGAGTATTAAATATCTGTTTCATGAAGGTAGAATGATTACAAATTATTTTTATAAATTTCAATCAATTTGTCTGCTGCTTCATAGGGGGTTAAGCTGCCGGCTAAAATTTCACTTTCATAAAGCTTAATCTTGCTTTTTATCAGTTCATTACTATAAAACCGATGGATCAGAGCATCCCCGATTGCTTCCTTCATGATGGCGAGCAGTTGTTGTTTTCGATGATGGTGGAAATAGTTGTTCTTGCGTGTTAAGGCAATATAGCTGTTGATTTGATGCTGAATTTCATCCAGCCCGCTCCCCTCAATGCTTGAGGCTGATACTACTTGAGGGATCCACCCGCTTTCGGTGGCAGGAAATAGGTGTAGTGCATTTTGGTATTCACGCTTGGCGAGGTCGGCTTTTTGACGGTTATCACCATCGGCTTTGTTGATGACAATGAGGTCGGCCATTTCCATGATACCGCGTTTTATGCCTTGAAGTTCATCGCCGCCACCTGCCAACATCAACAACAAGAAGAAGTCAACCATTTGTGCCACGGCAGTTTCTGACTGACCCACGCCCACGGTTTCGATTAGGATGGTGTCAAATCCTGCGGCTTCACATAGCACAATCGACTCACGGGTGTTGCGTGCCACCCCTCCCAATGTACCGGCACTGGAGGAGGGCCTGATAAAGGCCTGGGGGTTTGTGCTTAGCTTTTCCATTCTGGTTTTGTCGCCTAAAATGCTGCCCCTGGTACGGCTGCTGCTTGGGTCCACGGCAAGCACGGCAACTTTTTTTCCCTTGTCAATCAGCGACAATCCGTATGTCTCTATAAAGGTACTTTTACCCACACCGGGAACACCTGTTATACCTATGCGAAACGAGTTGGCAGAGTAGGGAAGGCACAGGTTGATAAGCTGTACGGCTTGCTGTTTGTCTTCGGGCCGGGTGCTCTCTATTAATGTGATGGCACGGCTTAGCACTGCCCTGTCGCCTTGGCGGATACCGTTAAAATATTGCTCAACAGAAAGAGACTCCTTTTTGAAACGGTTTTTGATTCCCGTCGTTAACCCGGGGTTGACCATGGAAGGTTGTTCCACGCCTTTGTTTACTTTTA
>JANTGU010000011.1 GCA_024762735.1 Bacteroidales bacterium
TTTGTCCAAACCCATTCTTCATTAGGTCCTACAATGTTTTGGGTCGACATCACACCGAGATCGGCATCAAAAGGCTCATAAAAAACAGTGGTGGCTGTTGACCCTCCGCCACCTCCGCCTCCATACTGGAGTACTACATTGTCGAAGCCGGCGTAATCACTGCCACCGTTTTGATGGGCACTAAGCTGAAGCCTTACGTATTGTGTTCCTGCCGGCACGCTAATGGTAACCATCGTCCAGGCCTGCGTGTCTTTCGTTAGCTCAATGTCATCGGATACTGGCCATGCGGTTCCGTTGTCATACTGAACATTGTAAAAAATAGAGTCGGAGCCATCATACCCTACTGTATAGTAGTAGAAGGTGATTTCGACATTTGAGTAGGCCGAAATATCCACGGGATCAAATGACAACGTATGGCGAAAATCACCTCCGCCATTGGGATTATCCAAATCTCTCATACCCCAAAAGTAAGTGCCGTTTTGAGGCGCTGTAATTTGGCTGCTAAAATCGGTTACCGTATCCCAGGTATCACCCGAAACATTGTAAGGAGCCGGGTTGGCGGTATAGTTCCAATCGTCGGAACCTCCTTCAAAATCCTGGAAGTTAATGGTTGTTTGGCTGTATCCCAGCCAGGCCATCAACATAAAACCAAGTAAAAAAGTAAATTTTTTCATAAAGAATTATTTTAATGATTAATTTAATTGACAAATCTATCAAACCTCATACATTCATCTAAAACAGCATTAAACCATAACAATTTAATAACATTCATAAAAAGGTAAAAGGGGCAGCTAAGTTACTACTATTCGTTTAAATATTGTTTTTTAGGAGTGTATTTTTGACAAAAAATGAACAGGTTGTTAACAATGGGGGGAGAGGAGAGGGGATGGGTCAATAGAGCAATGGAGCAATGGAGTAATGGAGCAATGGAGTAATGGAGTAATGGAGTAATGGAGTAATGGGGTAATGGGGGGTTGTGGAAATTAACGGTTTTGTTACTTACGAAATAACAGTGGCTACCACGTTTCTTCGCCCGCCATGGTTCCGGAACTCACAAAGGTAGATACCTTGCCATATTCCCAAATTAAGTTGATGGTTAGAGATAGGGATGCTAAGAGAAACCCCCAGCGTGGCTGACTTAAAATGAGCGGGCATATCGTCGTACCCCTCGATGGTGTGAATGTAATGGCGATCGCCTTCAGGAGCCATCTTATTTAACAGGTACTCCAAATCTTTTTGAACGTCGGGGTCAGCATTTTCGTTAATCATAAGAGCAGCCGAAGTATGTTTTACAAAAAGATTTAACATGCCGGTTTCGGGTAGCGAGCCCAATGATTGCAAAACAATGGTTTCGATGCGATGAAACCCTTTAGTGTAGGCAGGGAGCGTGATTTCAACTTGTTTTACCATGATAAATTAATTATAAAAACAAAACCCCACTCCATAGAAGCAGGGTTTTGTAATAAATCAATTAAACTTGTTACTTGATACCTACCATTTCTTCCATCATGGCGGTAGTAATTGATTTTGGTCGCTCGATGGGGTAGCCTAACGCGCGATCCCAAATTACATTGGAAAGTACTCCAAAGGCACGGCCAATAGCAAACAATACCGTATAAAAATCGTATTGTGTAACACCATAATGCCATTGAATAACACCTGATTGGGCATCAACATTAGGCCATGGGTTTTTAGCTTTGCCTTGTTCTTTCAATATTGGAGGAACTACCTCGTAAAGTATGCTTACATATTCGAACAGCTCATCATCAGCCATGTGTTTGAGGGCAAACTCGCGCTGAATCTGGTAACGAGGATCCGTTTTACGTAACACGGCATGGCCATATCCGGGAATTACCTGGCCACTGTTCAGGGTGTCCCAAACGAATTTCTTCATCTCTTCTTTGGTGGGTTTTTTATTACCCATCTTAGCTCTAACGCTTTGGATCCAGCTAAGCACTTCCTGGTTAGCCAGTCCGTGCAATGGGCCTGCCAAACCGTTAATCATGCCGGAGGTAGCATAGTAAGCATCAGAAAGCGAACTGGCTACTAAGTGACCTGTGTGAGCACTCACGTTACCACTTTCGTGGTCAGCATGAATGATAAAATACATTCTTGCCACGTCATCATAAGGCTCATCTTTATCAATCATGTAGGCAAAGTTTCCTCCAAAGTCTAATGTTGGATCAGGGTAAACATTTTGTTTCCCTAAATAAAGTTTGTCGTAAATATAAGCACCAATCAAAGGAAGTTTTGCTAACAAGTTGGTAGCATCTTCGTAAGTAGGATCCCAATAATCCATTTTGCTCATTCCTTGCTGGTAACGGGTATTGAACAATGACTCGCGTTCCATCGCCATAACAGCTGCCGAAAGAATGGCCATAGGGTGACTGTGATTCGGGAAAGCATCAATAATATCGAAAACATAACGGGGTAATAACCGGCGATTGCTGAAATCGTAAATCACATCAGCTACCTGGCTTTCAGTAGGAACCTCTCCTGTTAATAGCAAATAGTACAAACCTTCAACGTAAGGCATCTCTTTACCTTGTGGTTTAGGAAGTTTTTCAAAAACTTCGGGTAAAGTAAGACCGCGGTACCTGATTCCTTCCATAGGGTCGAGATAAGATATGTCAGTAACAAGGCTTTTAATGCCACGCATTCCGCCCAGCACTTGTCCAACGGTCACCTTATCAATAACATCGTTTCCGTGCTCTTTTAGAAGCCTGGTCACCCTTGGCCTGTGGGCTTCTATCTTTTCATACAATACTTCTTTTAATGTTGTCATGATACTTTAATTTTTGTACAGCAGATGCTGTATATTTATAAATCTATTTTTCAATTTTACATTCAACGTGCTCATGTAAAATTTTGTCGCCCAAAGGTAATAAAAAAATGAGCCCAAAAATATCTCTCTCAAGTCCGGAAACACTTTGATTGTACTTTTTTCACAAACGTTGATGCTTTCAGTTTTATCACCTCCTGTATCTAATTACTGATTAAAATTTCTAGTTTGTCAAGAAGCATGAACGCTTGAGTTTGCAAGTTGAATTTCTTTTTGCTCATTGTCCCAACTATGCCTTGGCAATTTCCAGATTCGTAAATATCACTAGTTCATTAACATATTTACATAAATTACATAAGTAAACTATGTTACTGTGTGTATCTGATTTCCATCATAGCAATAAAAAAGTTGCTATTAACAAGCATCAGCGGATGCTCTTTTAAGCCCTTTTTATCAATAGTATTGTTGAAAATTGGGAGCAACTATCAATAAAAAATACCCTGAAAAGCATGTAATTTTTACTGAGTATAAATTTAATGCAGGATGTTAAATTTTCTAAAAAGGGTGGTTTTTTACCTTGTTTATATGGAGGCAGTATGATGTACCCGATAAATCGGAACAAAGATATAGAATCCGCAGTACGAAAAAAGTGTGCGTCGCTATTCAGCATCTTAAAACAAGGGCTATCGATGAGTTCAATATTAATGGTCAATCACTCAGTAAAGCTATTAAACCCTATTTAAAAATGTTTGAATGGCTATTCGATTCCGGAAAAATGTTTCATGAACTGAACTCTTTCGTAAGCCGCGGGATTATCATATTGGGAGGTATTCAATTTTCCTCTGAAATCATCCAGCGATTTAAAGTTCTTTTCTTCCATCCAAGCTTTCAGCTTACCCGTCATTTCGGCAATTTCGCTAAATCCTTTTTTATAAAGCACCGAAGCAACTTGCACTACCTGTGCGCCGGCCAGCAGCTGTTTGATAACCGCTTCCCCATCGTGAACACCCGTGGAGGCAGCCAGGTCACACTTCACATGGGGTGACAGCATGGCTATCCAGCGTAACGACAAAGCCAGTGAAGCGGGGTCGCTAAAGACAAAGGAGCTTTTTACCTCCATTTTGTCGATATTGATGTCCGGTGAGTAAAATCGATTAAACAACACAATACCTTTGATATCAGTCCACGAAAGTTTGGTAACAAATTGTGCCAGTCCCGAAAAATAATAGCTGATTTTTAAAGCTACCGGGATGGAAACTTCTTTGGTAACTTTTTCAGCGATATCGAAATAGGTTTTCTCGTTTTGCTCTCCCGGCTTGGTAGGGTCTGAAGGAAGGATAAAGATATTTAATTCGAGCCCGTCGGCCCCTGCTTGTTCAATTTTTTTTGCAAACGATATCCAGTCATCGCTGTCCGACACACAATTGATGGAAGCAATCACCGGAATTTTAACAACCTGCTTGGCAGTACGGATCAAATCAAGATATACTGACAAGTCGTTGCCCTGGGTATAGTTCCGGATGTAATCTTCGGCTTCGGGGTAATAGTTTGAAAACTCGCCCTGCTCCATGGTATGGTTGACTTCGTTGGCAATCTGTTCTTCAAACAGCGATTTTAACACCACGGCACCCACGCCATTTCGTTCCAGTTCAACAATATTTTCAACAGAATTCGTAAGCCCGCAGCTAGCTGCAATAATGGGATTCTTGAGTTTCAACCCCATCCAACTGGTTTCTAGGTTTGCCATATCAATTACATTAAAAGTTAAATGCTAAAAAAACTGTGTAAAATTAATAACTTCATCAAATAAGCAACATCATTATCCCAATTAAAAACAAATTTAAATAGTTAAATGTAACGATGCGTTAAATAAAACAGGTTTAATTGGAACTCACACGGTTGCATACTGCGGCAGAGGCTGGTCATCCGATGACTTGAAGTCATCGGATGACTCTGTAGGGGCTAAAGGTATTCTTGCTCTAAGGGCAGGATGGTGACGGGGAGGCCCCTCAGTCGTGCCTCCTTCGGGAGGACGCCGGAGCTGGCGTGAGCAAGTACGTCCAAAACATCCTGGAAAAAAACACCCGGCCCAAACAGCAGAAACTGCCATTCAAGCCGGGTTACATACGGTTTGCTGAAGCCTTTTACAAGTTAACAGCCACCACTTCTTTAATTTGTGGCAACACTTTTTTCAAGGTTGCTTCCACGCCATTTTTCAAGGTCATGGTGCTAAACGGGCAGGCACCGCAAGCGCCGGTCAGCTCCACTTCAACCGTTAAATCGTCGTTAATACCAACAAATTTCAAGTCGCCACCATCTTGTTGCAAATAGGGGCGCACCTGGTCGAGCACATTAAGTACTTTCTGTTCGAGTTGTTTATCTTCAGCCATAATTAATATTTTTTAGTTTATAGCTCCTCCACACGTTTTACCATGTTTTGAGCAATTTCCATGAATACATCTACAATAACCCCATCACCTTCAAGCGAAATAGGTTTGCCACTATCGCCACTTTCAACTACCTTTTCTACAATGGGAACTCTTCCCAGAATCGGAATATCAAGCTCCTTAGCCAGCTCTTCGGTAGCACCTTGTCCAAAAATATAATATTTGTGATCGGGGCAATCCTCGGGTGAGAAATAGGCCATGTTCTCCACAATGCCCAACAACGGAATGGTGAGTTTATCCTGACGGTACATCATGGCTGCGCGACGCACGTCGGCAGTAGCCACTTTTTGAGGTGTAGTAACTGTTACAACCCCTCTCACGGGATAAGATTGTGCCAGGGTAAGCTGAATATCACCCGTTCCGGGAGGCATATCAATCACCAGAAAATCAAGATTGCCCCAGTCGGAATCCTTCATCAACTGATTAAAAGCATTGTTAATCATCGAGCCACGCCACATCAAAGCCTGATCGGGTTTAACAAAGAAACCCAGCGACAAAATCTTAATACCATAGTTTTCCAATGGAATCATTACCGGTTTACCCTCTTTTTCATAAACACCCGGCTGACCATCTTCAACATTAAACATAATCGGCACCGAGGGTCCCATGATGTCAGCATCCAGGATACCCACACGGTAACCAAGTTTTTTAAGCGATACCGCCAGGTTAGCAGCTACCGTGGATTTACCCACGCCTCCTTTACCGGCATTTACTGCAATAATATGCTTAACACCGGCCAATGGACCACGTCCTTTGTCAGCCTCTGACACCGGTTTTACATCGACCTTTACGTCATCGCCCAACTCCTGTTTAATGGTTTTAACCACCGAGTTGTAAACTATGCCCACGGCGGGGTCATCCAGTTTAGGAAAAACAATGGTAATTTTAATATCGTTTCCTTTGATTTCGATATCGTCAATCATGTTTAAATCAACAATATTATCTTTCTTTTCAAAGAAAATAACCTGCTTCAAGGCATCCACCACTTCCTGCCTTCTGATCATCCTTTTCATTTTATTCTTATTTAGATTGAATAACGATTATAAATTTTCTACGACAAAAGTATATAATTATTTAACACCCATATCATTTATTGTTGATATTTATAATTCATTATAAATACAGTGTTTTGCCCTAAACTTTTAACTATTTTTGCATCCCGATAAACCAAAAGAAATTTAACATGAACATGAGAATTATTATTGTATTTTTTACCGCTTCCCTTTTATTTTTCGGTTGCAACAGTGCAACAAATCCCCATCACCAGGGTAATCAACATTCGATGGATGCTGACACCACTACGCACTACCCACAGGAAAAACATTTGAAAAACATCAAGCAGTTGACCTTTGGCGGCGACAATGCCGAGGCCTACTTCAGTTTTGACGACAGCATGATTGTTTTTCAGGCCAAAAACAAAGCATGGGGCTCCGAGTGCGACCAGATTTATTATTTTAGATTTGCCGATGGCGACATGAAAGACACCACGCCAACCATTTTGAGCAATGGTTTGGGCAGGACTACCTGCTCCTACTTTATGCCGGGCGACACCACTGTTTTGTATGCCTCTACTCGCTCGGGCGGGGATGCATGCCCTCCCCTACCGGAAAAACGTGACGACGGCAAATATGTGTGGCCTATTTATGAGGACTTCGACATTTACGTGGCCAATTTGAAAGGAGAACTGATTGACACCCTTATTAAAAACCCGGGATACGACGCCGAAGCTACCCTTTCGCCTCAGGGTGACAAAATTGTTTTTACTTCTGACCGCACCGGAGATTTAGAACTCTACACCTGCGATATTGACGGCAGCAACGTGCATCAGGTAACTAACCAACTGGGATATGATGGCGGGGCTTTCTTTTCGCCCGATGGCACCAAACTGGTTTTCCGCTCCTCGAGGCCAAAGACTCCTGAAGACATTAAAATTTACAAGGATTTGCTGAAGCAACATTTGGTGATGCCCACCGAGATGGAAATTTACACCTGCAATGTGGATGGCAGCGACTTAAAACAAGTTACCCACCTGGGAAAAGCAAACTGGGCACCTTTTTTCACTCCTGACGGCAAACATATTATTTTCAGCACAAACCATGCCGGCACCCGCGGATTTGACTTTAACCTCTACATGTGCGACCTGGAAGGAAATAACCTGGAACGTATTACCTACGACACGATGTTTGATGCCTTCCCCATGTTTTCATACAATGGTAAAAAGTTGATTTTCTCATCCAGCCGGAACAACCAAAATCAGCATGGTATCAACCTGTTTATTGCAGACTGGGTGCAATAAAACAAGACAAGGGAATCAGAACCGAAACTTTAAACCTTAAGCCTTGAACTTTAAACTTTAAACTTTAAACTTTTTAAGGATGAATCGTGAAGAGAACAGAAAGCAGGTATTAAACAAGCTGGAAGCACTGGGTATTTCGTACGACATTTACGAGCATCCCCCATTGGACACCATTGCCATCGCACAGGAGTATTGGAAAAACATTGATGCCACCCATTGCAAAAACCTCTTCTTCAGAAACCATAAAGGAAACCGGCATTATCTCTGCATTATCAAGGACACCACTCCCTTCAACCTAAAGCCTTTAGAAAAGCAGTTGAAACAGGGAAAACTGTCGTTTGGTTCGGAAAAAAGGCTGGAGAAATACCTTGGTGTCAAACCGGGCTCAGTGTCACCTTTCGGTTTAATAAACGATGTTGACCATCATGTTCATTTGTTTATTGACAAACAACTGCAACATTCAGAAAAGGTGAGCTATCATCCCAACGACAACACTGCCAGCGTGGTTATCGCCTTTAAGGATTTGATAAAATTTATTGAAACCATGGGGAATTCCTATGAATTTATCGACCCCACCAAAGAAATAGATTAACTTTACAAAAACAAGCTGATCATGGAACCAACAACCCTAAACGTAAATTCTGAAATTGGAAAATTAAACAGTGTCATCGTTCACCTTCCCGGTGCCGAGGTAGAGAATATGACGCCGGAAAATGCCGAGCGGTCGTTGTATAGCGACATCCTAAATTTATCGGTTGCCCTGCCTGAATACAACGGGTTTTTAAATGTTCTGAAAAAGTTTGCCACGGTTTATGAGGTAAAAGACTTACTTACCGATATTGTCGCCATTAACGAAGCCAGAGGCGAACTCCTTGGTAAGCTATGCCGCTATTACGATATCAGCAAAGAGGTTTGCATTTACATGCAGCAGCTTGAACCTGCCGAGTTGGCCCGTCAGCTCATCGAAGGGGTAGAGATGAATAAAAACACGTTAACAGCCTACTTCGACGAGGAGAAATACAGCGTCAGGCCGGTACCCAATCTGTTTTTTACTCGTGATGCCAGTTTCTCCATCGGCAACAAGGCCATGATTAGCAAGATGGCCAGCAAAGTGCGACAGCATGAAACCTTTATCATGGAGACCATCTTTAATTATCATTCTGCCATCAAGGGGGAATCGCTGAATCTTGTGAATGAATTTACCGAGAGTAAGAAAGCCAGTATAGAAGGGGGTGATGTACTGGTAGCCCGCGAAGATGTACTGATTATTGGTAACGGGGCTCGTTCTACCTCGCAAGGCATCGACACGCTGGTGGAGCATTTTAAGTTGAAGCCAGGGGTGCAGCATATCATCGTACAGGAACTTCCACACAAGCCCGAATCCTTTATTCACCTCGACATGACCTTCACCTTTCTGGATAAAGACAAAGCGATGGTTTACGAGCCTCTCATCCTGGGATCCAACCGCTTTTTAACCATTCATCTAACCATTGACGGCAACAAAGTATCTATTAAAGAGGAGGAGAATATCCTCTCAGCGCTCCGTAAACTGAACATCGATTTGGAGCCCGTATCCTGTGGAGGCACCAAAGACATTACCTTTATGGAGCGTGAGCAATGGCAAAGCGGGGCAAACTTTTTTGCCATTCAGCCCGGCATCGTGATGGGCTACGAGCGAAACATCAGAACCATTGACGCCATGAGCCAGGCAGGCTTTGAGGTAATGTCAGACGAACAGGTTGTAAACGGCTCCAAAGACCCGTTGGATTACCAGCGAGCCGTTATCACCATTAAAGGAAACGAACTATCGCGTGGGGGTGGTGGTGCCCGATGCATGACCATGCCGTTGAACCGTGACAACTTTAAATGGTAAATCATGACTGAACAGGAAGCCAAAACCCGCATCGAGCAACTAACCCGTGAGCTGCAGCAACACAATCACAATTACTACGTGCTGGCCAAACCAACCATTAGTGATTATGATTTCGACCAGCTGTTAAAAGAACTTGAAGCACTGGAGAAGCAATTTCCACAGTTTAGGCTTCCCGACTCCCCTACCCTTCGAGTTGGGGGCGACATTACCAAAGCCTTTAAAACGGTCAAACACCGCTACCCCATGATGTCGCTGTCCAACAGCTATTCGGAAGGAGAAATACGTGATTTTATTGCCAGGGTTACCAAGGCGGTCGGCAACGATGTTGAGTTCGTGTGCGAATTAAAATATGATGGCGTGGCCATTAGCCTCACCTACAAAAACGGGCTGTTGGTGCAGGCGGTTACCCGTGGTGACGGGGTTCGTGGGGATGATGTGACCAACAACATTAAAACCATCAAATCAATTCCGCTAAGATTGCGGGGAGATTACCCGGAGGAGTTGGAGGTAAGGGGCGAAATTTTTATGCCCCATGCAGGTTTTAACCGTCTTAATGCCGAGCGGGAAGAGATTGGGGAGGCTCCCTTTGCCAATCCCAGGAATGCCACAGCAGGATCCATTAAAATGCAAGACCCCAAGGAGGTAGCCAAACGACCCTTGGATTGCATCATCTATTATGTGCCACAGGATTTGCCCGGCACCGAAACCCATTACCAAGCCATTAAATATGTAGGAAGCCTGGGCATTAAAACCTCAAACAACATTGCCCTTTGCCGTAATGAAGAGGATATTTTTGAATTCATCAACGATTGGAACCTGGGTCGCGAGCACCTTCCTTACGACATTGACGGTATCGTGATAAAAGTAAACAGCCTGACACTTCAAAGAGAATTGGGCTACACAGCCAAAAGCCCACGATGGGCTATCGCTTACAAATTCAAAGCCGAAAGGGTAGAAACCCTTTTACGCTCCATCGACTATCAGGTTGGGCGAACCGGTGCCGTTACACCCGTGGCCAATTTACAGCCGATACAGCTGGCAGGCACGGTGGTCAAGCGAGCCAGCCTGCACAATGCCGACATCATCGCCCAACTGGACGTGCGCCTTGGCGATACAGTTTACGTTGAAAAGGGAGGGGAAATTATTCCCAAGATTGTGGGAGTAAACCTCAACAAACGGCCTGCCCATGCCGAGCCTGTAAAATTTATCAGCCATTGCCCCGAGTGCAACACGCCTCTGGTCAGAAAAGAGGGTGAAGCAGCCTACTACTGTCCCAACGAAGATAGCTGCCCCCCCCAAATCAAGGGTAAGCTGGAACATTTTATTTCGCGCAAGGCGATGAATATTGACAGCCTCGGCGAAGGAAAAATTGAAATGCTTTTCGATAATAAACTGGTCAACAATGTGGCCGACCTCTATTATATTTCCTATAACCAGCTTCTTGGCCTGGAAAAAATAATTCACGATGCAGAGAATAAAAAGGAAAAGAAGGTTAGCTTTAAAGAAAAAACGGTTCAAAACATATTAAAAGGTATTGAGCAATCACTGACAGTGCCGTTTCCAAGAGTGTTGTTTGCCTTGGGCATTCGGTACGTGGGCGAAACGGTGGCTAAAAAACTGGCTACCCATTTTAAGTCGATTGACAACCTGCAACAAGCTTCCTATGATGCACTGGTGGCCGTGGATGAGATTGGCGAAAAGATTGCCGAGTCGGTGATTCAATGGTTTCAAAAACCCGAGCATTTGGAAATCATCCGGCGATTGAAAGAAAAAGGCGTCCAAATGGAGCTGTCGGAGGAGTCTGCCAGCATTTCGAATGTTTTAGAAGGAAAATCATTTGTGGTGAGTGGCGTTTTCCAACGTCATTCACGCACCGAAATAAAAGCATTGGTTGAACTTCACGGGGGCAAAAACACAGGTTCCATCTCATCAAAAACCGACTATGTACTTGCCGGCGACAACATGGGACCCGCAAAAAAAGAGAAAGCCGACAAGCTGGGCGTGCCCATTATCTCGGAAGAGGATTTTGAGAAAATGATCGAGGGACTGCCTAACGGAAAAAGCAGCTAAGAAAGCAATCCCCTTTTACCCATTAAAACAGCGACTGCCCTTTGTACACACCGGCATCGTTAAGCGACTTAATCTCACCATCCAGGCGTACGCGTTCCCCGGTACTAAAAAGTATGTTAACCGTAGCCTTCGTACCAAAGAAACTCATGGTAACGTAGGGTGAGCCTGCCACACCGGGTGAGCGGAAGTTCATGGTAAGTCCGGATGCCTTTTTAAGATTATCTGATTCCTTAAACTCGTATTTGGTAATGTTACCCTCAAAGGTGGCACCACCTATTCCGTTCCATCCTACCAGTCCGTTAAAAGCAAACTGGTAAACCGCCTTACCGTGACTTACTCCCAAAAAATTGACACTGGGATCCACGCGGAATGAACTTCCGCGGTCGCCGTAAAGCGTACTGGCCACAAATACAAAAGCAGTATCCTTGACCATTTTATTGACGGTTTTAAGTTCGGCCAAATCTTCGGCTTGTTGGGCTTCTTTTTTCTTTTGTTTTTCCAGTTTTTTTTGCTCCTTTGGCGATACGTTGCTGTTTACCTGAGCCATCAGGGGCGCTGTAGAGGCCATCAAAAGCAACATACTTAACGCTACAATTATTTTTTTCATAATAGGTTATTTTTTATTGTTAATACTACCTTCAAAACGTTCAATAATCGTGCCTCAATGTAGACCTATAGCAAAAAACTCAAATCGGCATCAGGCTCATACTCTACCGGTTCTTTCCCAAATTCAAAAAGCCGTAGATCCCGCTTTCCCATTAACTTCATGGTGTTGTCCTCCACAAAAAGCAAGCTGGCTTCACGCAATCCCAGCACTTTCATGTCGCGATTGACAGCTAAAAACTCCTCGATACGCTGTTGGCGGGTTTCGCCTCCGTGGCCTTCCGGGTTGGCATCGAGGTAGTGAGGGTTAATTTGAAAAGGAACCAGGTTCAACGCTTCAAAACTGACGGGCTCGTATATCGGCATATCGTTGGTGGTTTTTAGCGTAGGACATGCGACGTTGGAACCGGCACTCCAACCCATGTACGGCGTTCCCGATTCAGCCTTTGCTTTGATGGCCTTCATCAAACCCGTTTCATGCATTTTACCCACCAGGTGAAAAGTGTTGCCCCCTCCTACGGCAATGGCTTCGGCCTTGTTAACCATCTCGACAGGGTCATCTGCCTGATGGACGGACTCAATGGCTACGCCAAAAGTGCTAAACACTTCTGCTACTTTATTGGTGTATACATCGTAAGATTCGGAAAGTCCCTTATCCGACAGGTTAACCCCGGCAAAAGGAACAAAGGTTACTTTTTTAACATGATGTGTTTGCAAAAAGCCCGCGATATAATTGCGCGGCCATCCCAAATAGGCTTCTCCGGCCATGGTTGAATTGCTGATAAGTAATAAGTTTCTTGTCATCTGTTTATAATTTTGAATTTCATTGTATTTCTTTCATTTATGTTTTGTCACAATTTTTGCTTTTGTGAGCAAAAATTCCGCCAAAACAGGTTTGATTTTTCTTATTACCCGGGGTTACACCCCGGGTAATTAATATTCGACCCCTACAGGGTCGGATAATCATTCCCCTGCCCCGCCCCGAAATCTTCGTCGGGTGTGTGCCTTTAGACCGTCATGAATGATTTAAAGCTATTTTCATCCATGATATTTTCAAAGGAAGTTGTTTAAACGTTCCAAAGATAATAGTTTTATCGATTAGATGATTGATAGGTTTTAATCAAGGGTTGCAGCCAGTCATCGTTACGATCAACCATGTTGGAAAACTTCTGTGGTGATAGCTGTGCCGCCATCTTCCTTCCAACTTGCACCTGAAGGGTTTTGGTTTCGCGTTGGGTAAGCCCAAACTCTTTTAACAGCAATAAGTAACGAAAAGCCTGCAAACTGTTGCCGGCTGAAAGATAGTATTGCACCACTCTTTCCACATTTTCAGGGCTCCGCTGACTTTTCAAAATCTGATACTGACCCGGGGAAGTCACTCCCAATAAATCAAGCCTGTGGTCAACATAATAGGCATCAAGAGCAGCCAAACGCTCCCATACCTTTTCGTACCCCCGGGCAAACAAGTCGGCTTTTACCTTTTCATATTGCCTGATATAGGGAAAGACGAATCGATAACGATACCGGAGGCCTACAATCATTGATGTATCAAGCGGACAGTGATGATGTGACTGAATCAATTTCTGAGCGTCGTTCAGCTTCTCCAGCGCCTCCTGCCACTTGCCGGCACGAATTCGGTTCTGAAGTACCTCCAGGTAGTTTTTTAATGAATACGCTGCATCAACACAATCCCTGTTTCCCAGCATCTCCTTAAGTTCGTTTACGAGCACTCTTACCTCGCTGTTTTGTGCTAAAAAATATTTTTGCTGAAAATCGATAATTTGTTGATAATGCGCTTGCGCTGCCTCCATGTTGTTGGCCCACACTTCCAGTTTCGCCTTTTCAATTTCATGAAGAATAACAGGAATAGCCGTTTGTTTCATCAGGTCGTCGAGCCTTTTTATCCGGTAAGGCAAAAAGTCGTTTTGCAACCCCAGGGCTGTACTAAAATGATTCATTGCCTCATCATGTTTACCCTGATCCATCAACATTTCACCCTTTTGAATAAACTCTAAAATTAGGCCATAGGCAATTTTTTCAATCTGACTTGCAGCTTGTTTATCACCCTCCACAAAATCCTTACGCAATTGGTGATAGCTTTTAACTGCCTGCATTCGACGCAAAGCTTCATCAATATACCCGTTGTCGAACGCCGTTCGTGCCGATTGAATGTATTGTTGGTATAACCGTTGGTAAGCTACTGATTGCAAACTAAAAATCTCTTTTTGCTGCTGGGGAGTGTATTTCAAATATCTGAACCGGTAAAAAAGATCGACCATTGCCTGGAAATTTCGGCTTGCTACCTCGCTTTTCCCCAGCTGCACCAACGATGATTGAAACAAGGGAAGACTTCCCGAGACTCTACCGTTGTATTTATCAGCCAGCTCTTTGAATAACTGATCTGCTTTAGCAACATACCTGGTACCCATCACCCGGTTACCGGCTCGGTAGCCTGCAGCCGCCACTTTTAAATAGGAGGTCATCATACCATCAAGCACACCGTTTAACTGAGCGGTGAAGGCAGGCTCATCCTTTATTCCCCCAACCATTTCTGTCCACAAAGCAGCATTGTCGAGCATAATCATGGCAAAAGGATACTGCTCTGCCCGCCGATAGAGGTTTGCCTGCGCCAGAAAATCGTCAAACACCTTTTGGCAGAAGTTAAATTCACCGGAGTCCGGCTGGGTAACACTGCTACAAAGCTTTTGATAAAGAGCATCCGTTTCAGGATCATGCACCAGGCGTGCCATCTGCTCATACGAAGAAGCCATAAAGGGTTGAAACCTGCTTTGACTGGACAAATAAGCTACTGATAACCCCGACAACTTTTTAACGATGGCTTCCGCCCCGGCATCCGTTAAACCCTGGTTCAGCCGCTTAAACGAGAGGGTCTTTTCACGGGTTCTATATCGCCCGGCTCTTGCCAACAAGGGCAACAACTTGTACGGGTCATTTTTCTTTAGATTAAGTTTATTGACCAATTGCAACTTATCAACCCAATAGAGCGCCCGGTTTACTTCAAGGTACTTTATCACCTCATCCGATTTCTTGTTTTTATTGTTTAGGATGTTGGCCAGCACCGAGCGAAACCCATAATAATGGTTGGTTACCACAGTACTCTTAACAAAGCGCCGGTACTTTGCACCCGACAGATCAAAATTTATTTGAACAGTTACCGCTCCTCCACGATATCCCGGAAGGGTAAACATAACGTTGGTGGAAGGAAAAGAGACCCAATACTGCTGCTGTAGCCTTTGATGAGCGCTTTCCGAATGCCACGTTACAGTCACTAAAGCCCTGTCAGGCATCAGCAGGGAATCAAAAGCAAAATCTCTGAAAAACCTGTCGCCTGACAGCGAGACATCCTGCCAGGATATTTTTACTCCCTGATTGGTATTTTCGATAAACTGCTTAAAGGAAACAGTTACATGCAGACTGTTGATGTTTTTTTCGTTGTTGATGGATAGCGTTGAAAACACCAGGTGATAGTTGGCGCTATCGCTCACCGACTCGTGGGTCAAATCTACTGTTTCAAGCGTAACATGATTCTGACCCATCAGCGAAAGGAAAAGCCATCCTGACAAAAGAAAAAGTAAAGAAATCCTTTTTTTCAATATCCTGCACTTTGGACGGCAAAAATAGAAAAAGCCGTTGAAACCAATGGTAAAAAACTGTTAAAGTTAATTGGTTTTATAGGCATACTTTACCTGGCTAAGCTCCTTGTTGGCATGGACAATTTTTTGCTTGAGGTTCTCCTTATAACTTACGAGCTTATTCATTAAAGATTCATCTCCCAGCGCCATCATTTGGGTAGCAAGAATGGCCGCATTTAAAGCACCGTTGATACCCACCGTTGCCACCGGAATTCCCGGAGGCATTTGTACGATAGCCAACAAAGCATCCATGCCATCCAGTGTGGCATTGATAGGCACTCCAATAACCGGCAGGGTTGTCATGGAGGCTATTACTCCAGGAAGGTGAGCAGCCATACCCGCCCCGGCAATAATAACTTTTATACCTCGCTGTGCTGAATCTTTGGCAAATTGTTCTACTGCTTCAGGGGTACGATGTGCCGAAAGGGCATTCATCTCGAAAGGAATTTTCATCTCCTCGAAAAAAAGGGCTGCTTTCTCCATTACCTTAAGGTCGGAGGTACTACCCATGATAATACTAACAACAGGATTCATAGCTATTTTTTTGCCAAAGATAATGGTAAAATCAAAATAAGGATAACCCTTTTGGCATTTTAAAAAAAAAGTCGCCGATGATAAAAAGATAACTCATGATATTTCACCCGCAATTTCAGTTCGTCCACTAATAATGCCTATATTTGAACCTCGGCAGAAGTTAATTTTTATGAACCTGTTTATACATGATTAAACGATCTGACATACTATTTATAGCAGGAGTTCTGCTCTTGTTTTTGCCATTTTTCATGAGTGAAGAACTTTATAGTTTCTATACTCACTTGAATCATATTCATGGCTTTTTGATGGCCTTTATCAAATTTGCTATTTTAGCCACCTTAGGAGAAGTTATTGGACTTCGGATCAAAACCGGGAAATACACGCAACCCGGTTTTGGTTTTTTACCACGAGCCGTTGTGTGGGGTTTTCTGGGGATTAGCATCACTTTTTTAATGCCTCCTGATTTCAAAGTACTTTTTGCAGCCCTGACGGTCATTGTACTGGTCGTCATTTTAGCCCTGGCCAACATGAAAAAATTAAAAACCCAAACAGCTTAAATATATTATTATGAGAAAAACACCCATAGATTTTAACGTTGTAAATGATAAAATAAAGGAGAGCGGACTGGACTCGGTAGGAACCGGAACCATTCGCGAGATTAAAAAGTTAATCGATGAAATTGAATCTGCCACGGGCAAAAAATACATTCGTATGGAAATGGGCGTTCCGGGACTACCCCCTGCACCTGTTGGCGTCAACGCGCAAATAAAAGCCCTCGAGGAAGGGGTAGCAGCCATCTACCCAAACATTCAGGGATTGGAAGTGTTAAAAGAGGAAGCGTCAAGGTTTATCAAGCTTTTTATGGATGTGGACATCGATCCTTCCGGTTGCGTACCTACCGTGGGCTCGATGCAAGGTGGCTTTGCGGCCTTTTTAACCCTCAGTCGTATTGACAAAAACAAGGATACGACCCTGTTTATCGATCCCGGGTTTCCTGTGCACAAAATGCAACACAAGGTGCTCGACATCAAATACGAGAGCTTTGACGTTTACAACTATCGTGGTGACAAGTTACGTGAAAAACTGGAGTCTTACTTTAAAACGGGGAAAATTCACTCGGTGCTGTACTCCAACCCCAACAACCCATCGTGGATTTGCTTTACGGACGATGAGTTACGAACCATCGGGGAACTGGCCAACCAGTACGGGGTTGTTATTTTAGAAGACCTGGCCTATTTCGGGATGGACTTCCGGAAAGGTTATGACAAGCCCGGCGAACCACCCTTCCAACCCACAGTAGCCAAATACACCGACAACTATATTTTGTTTATCTCCAGCAGCAAAATTTTTAGCTACGCCGGCGAACGCATTGGCATCATGGCGCTGTCGGACACCTTGTTCAATGCACATTATCCCGACCTAAAACGTTATTATGTAAACGACAAGCTTGGATATTCGCTTATTTTCGGAACCTTGTACCCCTTGAGCTCTGGCACATCGCATTCGGCTCAATATGCCCTGGCGGCTATGCTCAAAGCTGCCAACGATGGCACGTTTAACTTTGTGGAATACGTGAAAGAGTACGGCCGGAAAGCACACGAGATGAAACGAATATTTACCGAAAACGGATTTAAGATCGTGTACGACACTGATGTTAACGAGCCCATTGCCGACGGTTTTTACTTTACCTTCAGCTATCCGGGGATGGATGCCGAACAATTGCTTAACGAGTTAATTTATTATGGCGTAAGTGCCATCTCGTTGCTTATTACGGGCAGCGAACGCAAAGAGGGCATCAGAGCCTGTACTTCGCTTGTTCAAAGCGATCAATTTGGTGATTTGGAACAACGGTTGCAACAGTTCCACCAGGATCACCAGACGGAGTAAGGTTTTCTATTGATTAACAGGATTCTTTGTTCCTGAGGCAGACAACGGACAGGCTAACGAAATGAAAACAAATGCCCGTCCACCATACCTCAATACAATTTACCTCCGTTATCACTGCGGTAAATCACTCGGTATGACCTTCGTTTATTTGGAGGTGAATTGTAATTTAGAAACCGTGTGTCGGGTCATCCCGAGTGGTTTTTTTTGACGTCAGGAAGAAAAAAATGTATCGTGGGATGTGAGCGGGAGTACAATTACTCCTTTGATAAAAAAAATACGAGAAGCAGAATAACGCATC
>JANTGU010000012.1 GCA_024762735.1 Bacteroidales bacterium
ATTCCTCTTCCCGCCGACGGTTGTTTTCCTCTTTGGTGCCAAAGTAAACTTCCATCATTTGATTTTATAAAGTACAAAGTTACGATATTTCAAGTTTCTTAATAAATATTGATACAAGAAGCCATTTCGGATTTTACATCAGCTTTTTCGTTTTCTTTCAAAAAACTCCTTTAGCAGCTTGCTGCACGCTTGTTGCAATACACCACCTTTCACTTCGGTAGAGGGATGCAGCAGGTTAACACCCGACCGGGAGTAACCCCGTTTTTCGTCGTAAGCACCAAAAACAATTTTGCCTACCTGTGTCCAGTAGGAAGCGCCGGCACACATTACACAAGGTTCTAAAGTAACATACAAGGTGCACTCCTTTAGGTATTTTCCGCCAATAAAGTTGGTGGCTGCCGTAAAAGCCTGCATTTCGGCATGTGCAGTAACATCGTTCAGGGTTTCGGTAAGGTTATGTGCCCGCGCCACAATTTGCCTATTGCATACCACCACGGCACCCACGGGCACCTCGTCCATATCAAAAGCTTTTTGAGCCTCTTTCAGGGCTTCGTTCATAAAATATTCGTCTGAAAAAGCTGACAGGCTCATGGTAAAACAAGACTTATTTTATTAACCCGCTCGATATCTACTCCCGTGCTGACGTTTTTCTTTTCAAAAAAATCGAGCAGTACCCCGGTGTCCATGTTTGCTACCAGCGCTTTACCCGTCATGGGACATCCTCCCAAACCGCCAATCACCGAATCAAAACGTCGCACCCCGGCATTAAACGCTGCTTCCGTTTTTGGTATTCTGTCTTTGGGCAAGGCATGCAGGTGAAATCCGAAATCGAGATTGGGAAATTCGGCAAACAGGGTTCTGTATACCTTCATGATGGTTTTGGTTGAAATTTCGCCGGCAATATCCGACAGGGGAAAATAGGTTAATCCTTTAGCGGCCATTTTTTCTATTGATTTCACCATCAATTCAATACTCCAGGAATCGCCATAAGGATCGCCAAATCCCCACGAATAATAGATTATCAGCTCTTTGCCCTTTTTTTCGGTAAGGTTCAAAATATCGTCAATGGTTCGCTCGGCCTGTTCCTCAGTTTGGTTTATGTTTCTCGTTAAAAACGTTTCCGAAAGCGAAAAAGGAAAAAATATTTTATCTATCAAATCAAATTCGCAAGCCCGGGTTGCTGCCTTGGCTGTTGCCACCAGCACTGCAATTTTTGATTGTGTATTTGACAAGTCGAGACCCTTTAAAACTTCTCCCGTGTCAGCCATTTGAGGAATGGCACGCGGGGAAACAAAGCTGCCTACTTCCACCGTGTCAAACCCACAGGAAAGAAGCTGATTGATGTAAGCAACTTTTTTTTCTGTTGGGATAAAATCCGGCAAAGCCTGAAACCCATCGCGGGGTGTTTCGGTTATTTTAACATGTGAATTCAAATCAGGTAACTTATTTATTTAAGATTGAAGCCTTGGAGTTTATAATGCAACCTTGCCTGATGCAGGCAACCATAATCTCCGTGCTTTTTTTTACACTACTCTCTTCCGCTCAACGCTTTAGGTATTCTTCCCTGGTTGATGGTTTCGGAGCGGAGTCGGCGGCCAACAATTTTTTCGTTCATGGCACCGATTTTCAAAATTCTGTCGATGTCCAGGCTGGTTTCGATGCCCATCTCATCCATCATCACCACCATGTCTTCTGTCGAGACCAAGCCTACGCCATTGGGGTCTTTGTAGTAATAATCTCCTGTTCCTGAAACAGGAGACCCGTCCACGAAGTTAGCCGGCTGTCCGCCAATACCGCCGAAAGTAGATTCAAAATTGGTAACCCCGGCCTGTAGTGCTGCTAACACGTTAGCCAGTCCCCAGCCCCGGGTGGTATGGAAATGAGCGATCTGTTTATGGGGATTATCCACGGCATCCAGCAACATGGAAAAATATTTGAAAACCCTGTCGGGTGATGCCGAGCCGTCATGGTCGGCATGTTCCACATCGTTGGCACCAATGTCGAACCACCGTTTGGTAAAAGCCACGGCGTCTTCCATTTTGGTTGGCCCTTCAATGGGGCACCCCCATATAGTGCTCACGGTACCATTCACCTTGATGCCGGCTGCATGAGCTTTGGGAATCCACTCCTCGGCCATGGCCCAGTACTCTTTAAGGGTTAACCCTGAATTTTTCTTTTGATGTGACTCGCTGGTAGAAACCATCAGTAAAATCCTATCGGGACCATACCCCTCTTTTTTAGCCTGGATAGCCCGCTCGATGGCCCTTTCGCGGATGGTTACTGCAGTTAACATCACGTCATCCAACAGATGTTTAACTCTTTTACTGTTTCGTACTCTTTTAAAAAGCTCGTCGGCATCTTTAAACTGGGGCATCCCTTTAGGATTTCCAAAATTGGTTACTTCAAGGTGTTTAAAACCTGCCAGGATTGACTCTTCCAACATCCACACTTTGGCTTCGGTGGGTACAAAAATTTCTTCATGCTGATAACCATCACGAACCGTGATGTCGCCAATGGTTACTTTTTTAGGATAGTTCATTTAATAACGATTTATTTTTCTGTTTTTAAGGGTGGCTAAGATAGTGAAAAAATAATTTGTTGATTCCTTAAAAATATTTGCTCGTTATTACACTGAAATAAAAACTTGCAGCATTGCCTATTCTCCAGACTTATTCTTTGGTTTATCGTTGTTTTTATTTAAGATTTCATCGAAAAGTAAAAGCAGGTTTTGTCACATCAATATTTGACCAACTTTGTAATTATTTTACCATTTGGTGTGTTTATTATTACCAGATATATGCCCGCTGTAAGTTGCTTTACTGAATACTGATTTGATTTTTTGTATGAAAAAAGCTTTGTGCCGTTTAATGTACAAATATCAACGCTGGTAAAACTATTCGGGTTACTTATTTTAAAAAAGGAATTGGCTGGATTTGGCGATAATTTTATAGGATTATTATCATGGGTTGAGGGTATCGAGTTTGGTGCTTCACCCCATTTGGCAATAAAATTTGCTAGTTCTCCACCGGCATTCTGAAATAAACCACCAACAAACAAATTACCTTTGTCGTCAAATTTCATGCAGTGGCAGTCGGCATTTAATCCCGAACTTAAAGACACCCAATTTTCGCCATCCCATTTTGCCACTCGATTGGCAGAAACGCCTCCTATTTCCGAAAACATGCCACCTGTGAATACATTTCCTGTACTATCAGAAACTACGGTATTGCATATAGAAGAAGTGCCATTTCCCACAACGATCCATTTCATACTATCTAGCCTTACAATCGCCCCGTTAAACAAACCAGCAGCATATACATTGTTATTATTATCTACGGTTATGTCTTTACACGTATTGGTAAGGGCAGGTAAATTAGTGTTCCACGATAAACCATCCCATCTGGCAACTCTTGACCCTGAAACAAGAAAATTCCCACCGGCATATAACAGGTCGTTTTTGTCGAATGCAATGGATGCACAAAATCCATATAATCCCAATCCATTATTCAACGCCACCCATGAAGTGCCATCCCACTTTGAAATAAAGTTTACCGTTACCTCTCCTGCTTTTGAAAAGTATCCACCGGCGTACAAATTGCCTGTATGATCGAAAGTTAAGTCGAGACACATATCATTAAAGCCAGAACCCACCGGTGACCATGTGTTGCCATCCCATTTTGCCACATTGGAAGCCGGAACACCTCCTGCAGTTGTAAATTGTCCCCCGGCATAAACAATGCCGTTGCTGTCGATGGCAATGGCTGCGCAAGTGCCGTTTAGCCCACTTCCAAGTGCTGACCATGCATGCCCATTCCATTTAGCAATATAGTTTACATTTTGCCCGCCGGCAGTGAGAAACTCTCCGCCAGCGTAAAGGTTACCCTCTTTATCAAATGCCATGGCATAGCAGTAATAACTTAACCCATCGCCTAAAGTTGACCATACTGCCGAATCGAAGGCAGTGGTTTGTTGCGTTGATTGAAAAGTATTAAAATTTGACCTGTTACCTATTTGATTGATTTGAAAGGATTGCGATTGTACAAATCCTTGTAGGACAATCATTGTTATAAGTGTTGTAAAAAACTGTTTTGTAGCTTTCATTATGCTTTATTTTAGTATTTAATTATTTTGGAAAAGGAAGTTTTTCTGCCTCTAAAGGTTACCCTTATCAGGTAAATACCATTCGGTAGAAATGAAAGGTTAGCAGTAAGATGGGCACTATTTACAATCTGTTTTTTCATTAATTTTCCGTTAACATCAAAAACGGAAAAAGAAGAAAATGGTTGCCCGTTATTGGCTGCTAAAGTAAGGCGGCTATGAAAAGGGTTGGGAGAAACGGTGAACCCTATATTGCTATAATCTTCAATGCCATCTATAAAAACCGGATAGAGCGTGTCGGAATATTTAATGCAATCTACACCGGGTTCAACTACCGAAACTACCAAACCTTCTGATACATCCTGGTTGGTAAGCCCGGAGGCGATGAAATCCTGGGTTTCCCCGTTTCCCATATAGTTTCCCAGGGTAACTTCACCATTGATTTGAAGCAAACTGTAACGCCAGGTGTCGCTTGTATTTTGAACATGAACGACAACATCATCGCCGGGCTGTAAAATGGTATCGTTTAGCATGGCTTTGGGTGTGCTTAGCGGACAAACATCTTTGACTTTATACATGGCAGTGCTTACGTTGCTGTAGGAAGAATGCCATTCGCCGAGATAGATTTTTTCGTCCCGATCCAGCGCCATTGAATAGCCGGTTTCGTTCCAGGTATTGTCAAGGTGTATCTTCTGAAGAAGGGCACCATCGGTTGAATATTTTAACAGGCTAACATCGTTGGAGCCGACTGAAGTACGTGCCATAACCAGAAGGTTTTTATCATCATCCAGTAAAACCCTAATAAACGTCGTGTTTGAGTTTAAGTTTCGGGTATAGGTCTTTTTCCAAATCTGGTTTCCTGCGGTGTCTGTGCGCATGATTACTCCAACTTTAGCATTGGGGTTATTTTCATTTTCACCCTCGCCACACATGATAAACCCTTCGTCGTTTGGTAACACAAGGATATCGTATCCTTTTTCGTTGGCATCATCCAGTTTGTAAATGGTCAGCCGTAAAAGTTGTGCCGAATCGTCAAATACTCTAATTTTCGCCTGAAGAATATCTAAATCCTCAGCACTTCCCGGCACATAATCCCGGGTGCCTGTCAGCACCAGGGTGGTGTCGTTTATTTTAGCCATGCGGCCAAAGTTCCCGATTATGGCTGTTGAATCTTCAGCATGAACAAAGGTGGTGTCCCATGAAAAACTGCCATTTGTATCCAGTTTTCTCATGGCAAGGCACATCCCCATTCCATAATTCTCTTTTTGTGCCGAAACCAGGTAGCCGCTGTCAGGGGTTTGAACGATATCGTGTCCGCCCTGATAATCGTATTGACCACCGTTTACAGATGTGCTTAGGATGGTTCCGTCAGGAGAAAGTTTGGTACAATAAGTTTCGTGATAATATCCATAAGTACCCATAATGACATAGTTGCTTTCATTGTCCTGAATAATCCGGTTGGCAAACTGGCCGGTGCTGTTGAATTGATCCTCGGCATAAGTTATCCAAATGGGATTGCCGGCTGTATCGGTTTTCATAAAAAACATGGTACCGACATTATTAATAGTACACCCTCCGGCAGTTAACAGGTTACCATCTGTTGTTGGAAAAATAGCATTGATGCCCCCATAGTTCTCAAAAACGGGATAGTCGATGTTCCATTCTTCAATAAATTTTTGGGCGAACAGGCCTGTTGTTAAAACAAGCAAAATAAACAAGGTAATTTGTTTTTTCATAATCAGTAATTTTAATAGGATAATACATTTAATTAAAGCACCATAAAGATACAGCCGTCTTCAAAATAACACTTGTACTATTTGGTCAAATACCAGGACTATTGGGTCATTTTCGTGGGCAGGGCTGCATTTTGATAAGCATGACCGAGAGTCTTTACCGGTGGCTCATCATCTTTTCTAATTTCTCTAATCGTTTTTCTAAATTGGCAATGGTTTGGTTTTGGGATGCTATTTGTTGTTGCTGTTCTTTAACAGCCTCAATGGCCAACACGCCAAACACGGCATAGTTTAGGGTTTTAAGTCCGTTTTTTTCTTGTACTGCCTGAGGAAAATATTTTTCAACTTCCTGAGCGATCATCCCAATTTTTTCCTGACGGGAACTGTCGCATTTCATATAATAGGTAACTGGTTGCAAGGCAGTAATAACAGGCAGTGCATTGCCCATTGGTTTGATGGCAGTTTTTAGCCGTCTGTCAGACATGGAATGATAGGAACCATCAACATCATCTATCCATGCTTTCAGGGTTCCCGCATAGGCGAAGTTATAATCATAACCTGCATCCACATACGTATTCCAATAAACTCCGGATGTATAATCCATCCGTATTTTACCAACTACATGCAATCGTTCCTGCGGGTATTGAACCCCTATGCCTATATTACCTGTAGAAATGGTATTTTCTGTACCGTCAACATCAGTTCCGTAGATAAGATTGCCAATATTTAACTGATAAAACCCGGAAGCATTTGGAAAATAATTGTTGTTTGAACCGATGATGATATTTTTATCTCCCAGGGTAAGATTACTTCCGGCATTATAACCCACGGCGGTATTGTCATGTCCGGTTTGGTTGCTGCTTAATGCTCCGGCACCGTATGCTGTATTATCGTTTCCGGTTAAATTGGTCGCCAGGGCATTGTAACCCGTGGCTGTATTTTTTACCCCATCAGTATTAGCATACAAAGCATGATATCCTACCGCGGTACCCGAGCCACCTTTGGTATTACTTAACAGTGCTTTGGAGCCTACGGCCGTGTTGTAGGCAGCCTGCCAACCTAAGGAAGCACCGGTACCGTTGTTATACAATGCCGAATCGCCGATGGCCACAAGGTTGGAACGAGTGGTGTTGGTGTAGAGGGCATTAACACCTACTGCTATATTGGAGTTGCCGATAGTGTTGTTAAAAAGAGCACTAACACCAAATGCCGCATTATTAACACCATTAGTATTAGAAAAAAGACTGTTAGCACCGAAAGCAGAATTTTGAATCCCTGTTTTATTTAATAAAAGTGCATGCATTCCAAAAGCAGAGTTTTGAGAACTAACGGAATCAGAAGAAAGCGCTTTATAACCAAAAGCTGAGTTACCTTCGCCGTCCTCAATGGAATAAAGTGCTTCGTAACCAAAAGCTGAATTACCTACACCACCATCAATGGAATAAAGCGCATTGGTACCAACTGCAGTATTATAAATTCCTTGATCTGGATCTCCTGATTTATTGTTATTATACAGTGCTGAATAGCCAACGGCAACATTACCATATCCTTTTATATTGGAAAACAATGTGTTATAACCAACCGCAGTATTATCGTATCCAGTGGTGTTGGAAAAAAGTGCTTTTGATCCAACAGCTGTGTTTTGTATCGCTTCGCCGACAATAGCACCAATCCCATTATGATACAGCGCCGAATCACCAATGGCCACAAGATTGGAACGAGTGGTGTTGGTGAAGAGAGCATCGACGCCTACAGCAACGTTGGAATGGCCGGTGTTGTTGTAAAAAAGAGCGCAACTACCAGTGGCGGTATTATAAATTCCGATGGTGTTGACAGCAAGAGCGCTACAACCAGTGGCGGTATTACCATGTCCGCTTGTGTTATCAGTTAGACAATCAAAACCAATGGCGGTATTATAAGTTCCGGTGGTGTTATCATATAGAGCGAAGGAACCAAAAGCGGCATTTAAATGACCGGTGGTGTTGGAAAAAAGTGCTTTAGAGCCAACGGCCGTGTTATAGACTGCTTCCCACTCGGCAACGACATCGACACCATTGTTATACAATGCCGAATCGCCAATGGCCACGAGGCCTGATTGAGTGGTGCTATAAAATAAAGCACTTGATCCTATTGCAACATTTGAGTAGCCGGTGGTATTGGAAAAGAGTGCTTTAGATCCAACGGCAGTGTTTTGTGTTGCTTCATTTCCCGTTGCGCCAACACCATTGTTGTATAATGCCGAATCGCCAATGGCTACCAGGTTGGATTGTGTGGTGTTAGAGTTTAATGCTTTTGCACCAACAGCTACATTGGAGTATCCTGTTTTATTTGAGAAAAGAGCCCCAAAACCCATAGCAGCGTTGTTAAACCCTTCGGTATTAGCATACAATGCCGACATGCCGATGGCAGTATTTAAATCACCTGTAGAATCATTAAAAAGCGCGTGATTACCAACAGCGGTGTTTCCTGACCCTGGTTTATTTTGGTAAAGCGAGAAGGTGCCGACAGCGGTGTTAAACGAGCTGGTTTCATTCGCGTGCAAGGCACCGCCTCCCAAAGCAGTGTTTCCATCACCGGAAGAATTGGAATAAAGAGCGCCGGTACCTAATGCAGTATTTTGAAAACCACTTATGTTATGGCTCAGTGCTCTTGAGCCAACTCCCGTATTTTCATCTCCCTGATTAAAATACAAAGTCGAATCGCCAATGGCCACGAGGTTGGATTTATCTGTATTGTTTTTAAGTGCCCCAATACCCACAGCGGTAACCGAAGTGCCGGTGGTATGCGATGCACCTGCATCTTTGCCAAGGAAAAGATAGCTTATGGTATCGGATTGGGCATCAGTGAGGTTGTCGATGTAGCCTCCGGTCATTACGCCGGTCCATTGTGTGCCGCTCCAGTAATAAAATCCTTTAACATGGTCAATTTGGTAAATCATCAGCCCTGTGCCAGGGGATACAATGTCATCGCGTTGCGTTTTGGTCATCCTCGGCACGAGCATTCCCCGAGATGTGGATTTTACGTCCAGCATGGCCGAGTTGTCGGGTGCTGTTCCATCAGCGTTAATGGCTACCTGGGCGTGGAGTGCCAGCGTGGTGACGAGGGTTAGGAGTAAGAAAGTTAATTTTTTCATGATGTTTATGTTAAGGGGTTATAATTCAAAGTTTAAAGTTCAAAGTTTAAAGTTTAAAGTTCAAGGTTCAAAGTTCAGGGTTCAAAGTTTGCCGCGCCGCTTGGGTGGCTCACAAAATATTTACTACCCAATTTAGTTTAGCAGTCGCATTGGTTTGCTCCGTATGTTAGTTACGGAGCAACTATTTTACGAGTCACGCCCCAGCGTGACGAAGTAATTTCATTGCTGCCACTCCCCGTCCTTAATAGCGCTCCCTGAGCCCGTCGAAGGGAGCGCGTGATAATCTCCCAAACCGGATTACCCGTTATGCTAAAAAAGCCACCAACCCCTTCCTTTTGGGTTGGGGGATGGGTAGCGCAAACCAAGAGTCCTACCTTTGGTATTTTCGCATGTTAAAAGCACTATAAAAATACGGGAGCCTTCAAAAAAACACTTGTACTATTTGGTCAAATTCCAGGACTATTGGGTCATTTTTAGTGTTTTTTGTGGAAAAATGGTTGATTTAGGCGGATTGGGTGGTTTTGTTTGGTGGGTCGATTGTTCGATGGTTACATTGCTCAAATGTTCAACTGTTCAATTGCTCAACTGTTGCATTGCTCAACTGTTGCATTGCTTCATTGTTGCATTGTTGCATTGTTGAGGTTGTTGTACTTAGTAGTATTGCTTAGCTTTATTTTCTGAATGTGCCGGGTGAGACGCCAAACTCTTTTTTAAAGATACGGCTGAACCATGAAGGGTCGTTGAAGCCACAAAGAAAAGCTATTTCGGAAATGTTTTTACCGGTAGTTTCCAGCATATTTTTGGCGGAAAGCAGGCGAATGCTACGGATGTAAACAGCAATAGATTTTCCGCTAACAGCTTTTAATTTTCTGTATAGCTGTGATTTACTCATATTCAACTGCGAAGCTAACATTACCGGATCGAGTTCACTGTTGTCGAGCTGTTGTTCGATCAACCCGATGACTTTTTTAAGAAATCGCTCTTCCCCTTCGGGCTTGCTCTTTTCAGCTATGGAAAGCTCAACTTTGCTGTACTTTTCCTGCAGCTGCTTTCTGATTTTAATCAGCTGTTCCAGCCTGACAAAAAGTTCCTTTTTATTAAACGGTTTGGTGAGATAGGCATCAGCACCGTGCGAAAGTCCCTCGATGCGGTCGTTTACGGTAGCCTTGGCGGTAAGTAAAATAATGGGGATGTGGCTGGTGCGCTCGTCAACTTTCAGTGCTTCGCAAACTTCAAAGCCATCTTTTTCAGGCATCATCACATCAGAGATAATGATATCGGGAATAAACTCGATGGCGGCATCGATACCCTGTTGCCCGTCGGGTGACCACCTGACCTGATAGTTGCCCCTGAGGGAAGAAATCAGATATTTTGCCACGTCAGGGTTGTCCTCGATAACAAGTGCCAAGGGTAAATTTTTATTACCAATACTTTGGGTGGAAACATCGCTTTTTACCCGTGTAGTATCAATTTGCCTGGTTTTTTCCTGCTTTGCTTTCACCAAAGATGCCTTGTTGGTAATGGGGAGTATTACGCAAAATTCTGTTCTTTCTCCCGGGGTGCTATCCACGGTAATCTCACCATTTAGTAAATTTACCATCTCTTTTACCAGTGCCAGGCCAATGCCTGTACCTTCTCCCTTTCTGGTTTGTGAATTGTCGATTTGATAAAACCTGTCGAAGATGTTCGCCAGATGTTGCTCATCAATGCCAATACCTGAATCTTGTACCTTTATGATGAGGTTGTCAGCATCGTGATGGTTTTCCCGTTTAACATGGAAAATAATTTTCCCGCCTTCCGGGGTAAACTTAATGGCATTGGTAAGCAGGTTCGAAGCTATGATAAATATCTTGTCCTGGTCGTAATCCATCACAATCTTGTCGGTTTCATGATAAAAAACCAGCTTGATATTTTTTACATCCGCCATCGACTGAAACGACTCAAGGACATATTGCAGGTATGAAATGATGTTATCCTGAATAAATTCCGGCTTCATGCTGCCGGCTTCAATTTTCGACATGTCAAGCATCTGTTTTATCAGATAGAGTAGTTTGTCGCTGTTTCGTTCAATCATGGCGAGGTCATCGTGGCATTGTTTTTTTTCATCCGGGTTGAGCTTGCCCCTTATGGTATCGGTCATCCCTTTTATCACAGTAAGCGGGGTGCGGAATTCATGCGTAATGTTGGCATATAATTGCGATTTCAGATGGTTTACCTCTTTCAAACGTAAATTTTCCTGGTGCTCGATTTTTCTTTTTAACGAAAAGCGAAATATCAAATAGATAACTAAAACGATAATAAGCAGATAAGCAAAATAGGCCGGCTTCGATTGCCACCAGTAAGGCAATATTGAAATGGGAACATGCAGTATATTTTCTTTATTGTTGACTTTTCCTTTAACGTCCGCCTGAATCTCCAGCGAGTAATTACCGGGCGAGAGGTTTAGCAGCTGTATCGATTTGCTGTTTGTAAGCGTATTCCATCGTGTGTTATCAGGTAATAAACGGTAGTTAAAGATTTGAGTTTTATAAAATCTTAAATTAATATCGGAGAACTTAACCGTGATGGGAAGTTGATTCCGGTGAAGGGATATGGACTGCCCATTCGCGGGATGCAGGGTCTCGAGGGAGTTGTTTTTCGGATTGGTAACAAGTACCTTATCAATGAATAGTTTGCTACCGGGTTGTAACGTTTTCAGGGTTTCGGGGTTAAACCAGGTAATCCCGTCGATACCGCCAAAATAGAGGATGCCATTGCTATCGATAAATTTAGCATGTAGGTCGTATTCTTCGCTGCTAAGCCCGTCGGATTGATGGAAATGGGTGAATTTTCCTGCTTGTACATTATAGCGAGAAATTCCCTTGTTGGTCGATAACCAGATGTTGCCGGAAAAATCTTCCAGAATGGCGTAAATCACATTGTCGGGCAGTCCGTTATCTTTATTGAAAAGTTTTAGTTGATGGTTGTACCAGTAATAGAGACCGTTGGTAGTACCTATCCACATTCCCCCGGCCTTGTCTTTTAGCAAAGTGTAAATGACAGTTTTATCCAGCAGTATCGAGTCTCCTTTTCGTAGTCTGGAAAAGCGTGCCTTTTGAAAATGATCATCGTCAAACGACAGTATGTTTAATCCCTTATCTGTTGCAACCCAGTATTTGTTTTTGCCGGTTTCAAGTAGGTAGTTCACCTTGTCGGAAGCGATGCTGCCAGTTTGCCCCGGTTGGTATTTGTAATGTGCGAACCGGAAGCGATTTTTTGCCAAATTGCCGGTAAATCTGTCCAGGCCACTCCCGGAAGTGCAAAGCCAAATATTGTTACCGGAATCCTTGTACAGATACCGGATAAAGTTGTTGCCAAGGGAATGGTTGTTTTGTGGGTTATGAAAAACAGTTTGAACGTTCATGGCGTTGTAGTCCGCGTTGCCGTTTTTAATAACTACTAGGCCTTCTTTTGTTCCTGCCCATATATTGTTATCGTCGGCAAGCAGGCTGAAACAGATGTTGGAAGGCAGGTTGTGTGTTTTTTTGGTAAAGGTAAAACGCTTTTGGTTTCTGAGCAGGTTGATGCCCCCGCCGGAAGTTCCCACCCACAAATCCTGCTTGTTTTTTAATATGGAGAAGATGATATTGGAGTTTAAGGAGTTTTGATCGTTGGATCGGTTTTGAATTTTGTTGAATGTTTCATTGCGGTAAAACAGGTTTAAATATTTTCCCGTGCCAATCCACAGTTGTCCATATTGATCCGGGAATACAGTGTAAACAACGTTGTTGCTGATGGATCCCGGATCTTTTTCCGAATGGAGGTAGCGATTCAGTACTTTATGGTTTTGGGCGTCGTATCCAAACAGTCCTGCACCCGTGCCAACCCACAAAATGTCGTTTTGCCATTTCAGGTCGTAAATTACCGAAGAAGCATCCTTACGGGAATAGTTAACAACTTCCTGTTGTCCCGTTTTTATGTTGATAAGATACAGCTTGTTTTGGGTGCCTAACCATAATTGGCTGCTGTTACGCGAACTCATTGTGAATATCTTACCGGGGTTATCAGGAAGTAAATATTCTTGAAAAGCAATTTTATCCGGATTGCGTGTTATGCTTCCATAAAAAAGCCTTCCCTCTTTGGTTCCTACCCAGAGGGTTTTATCATGGTCAATAAAAAGGGAGGTTGCCGTGATGTTTTTTCCCGGAAAATAGTTGATAAAATGAAACGTATAAACGGTTGTATCACTGCTTATAAATCCCACCCCTTTGTTTTCGAGGGTTACAAACAGGTGGCCGTGCCCATCCATCACCATATCTTCAATATTGAAATTTTGTAACGGTTGAATGCTGTAAAAGCGATAGGCAGTTTTGTCAAAATAACATAATCCTGCAGCACGGGTACCAATCCATATTTTTTCGTGATCGGCCACAAGGGTATTGATGTAGCTGCCATATTTTTCGCTTTGATATTCACTGCTGAAGGTGTTGAATGATGTACCGTCGAAACGGTTTAACCCGTTTTGAGTTGCTATCCACAAAAAGCCTTCCTCATCCTGAACGATATCGTTAATAGAAACCTGCGACAGGCCGTCTTTAGTGGTATAAGTATGTATTTCGTAAAACTGCCGGGTAAAATCGGGCTGCTTTTCCTGTGCTAAAAGTAGCCATGGAGTCCATAGAAAAAATGCAACCCATGGTAATATTTTAAGTTTATAATACATAGTTGACAGTTAAGGCGTATTACGGTGAAATCAAGCACGATAAGATACAACAAAGGTAATCAATTGACCGGAGTAACAAAATAACAACTAATCTGTGTCCACAACCAACAATTTATTTTCTATTAAAAACAGTGTTTTTCTTGCCAATTCCACCCAACAATCCTTTTTAAATTGCTCAAATTTCCATATCATTGCATACGCTTCAAAAAAGCGTGATGGCAAACTTGTTTTATTAACAAAAACTGTTGGAAAATTGATAACACTTAAAACCAAAATCGACATCCAATCGGATGAATTTAAGAATAATAAAAAGGAGTTCTTAATACTTCTTGATGAATATAAGGAAATTCTGAAAAACAGTACCAAAGGGGGCTCCGAACGCTCGGTTCAAAAACATAAAGAGCGTGGTAAGCTGTTGGCAAGGGAACGAATAAACCTGCTGATTGACCCAAATACGCCGTTTATGGAATTGTCGCCCATGGCGGCTTATAATCAATATAATAATGAGTTTCCATCGGCTGGCATTGTAACTGGGGTAGGGGTTATCCACGGTCGCGAAACGGTAATCATTGCCAACGACGCCACGGTTAAGGGCGGCACCTACATGCAGTTTACCATCAAAAAGCATCTGCGGGCGCAGGAGATCGCCATGGAAAATCACCTGCCTTGTGTTTACATGGTTGATTCGGGTGGCGCTTTTTTGCCCGAGCAGGATTTGGTGTTCCCCGACAAAAATCATTTTGGACGGTTTTTCTACAATCAGGCCAGGATGTCGGCAGAAGGCATTCCGCAAATCTCAATCGTGATGGGCTCCTGTACTGCAGGGGGCGCTTACGTGCCGGCCATGAGTGATGAAACCATTATTGTTAAGGAACAGGGAACTATTTTCCTTGGAGGCCCTCCGTTGGTAAAGGCTGCCACCGGCGAAGAGGTTACCGCCGAAGAGCTGGGGGGTGCCGAGGTGCACACTTCCATTTCGGGGGTGGCCGACCATTTTGCCGAAAACGATACCCACGCCATTCAAATTTGTCGTAACATTTTTGAAACCCTGGAACATCGCGAAAAGCAGGGACTTGACATTATTTCACCTGAAGCGCCCATCTACGACCCTGCAGAGCTGTATGGCATTGCTCCCGTTGACCTGCGTAAAATGGTAGATCCGCGTGAAATTATCATGCGCATGGTAGATGGCAGTCGCTTTCAGGAATTTAAAGCCAAGTACGCACCCACGGTGGTAACAGGATTTGCTTACATCATGGGATTTCCGGTAGGTATTATTGCCAACCACGGCATCCTGTTTTCCGAATCGGCCTTGAAGGTTACCCACTTTATCGAGTTGTGTACCAGCCGCAAAATTCCCCTGGTGTTCTTACAAAATATTACCGGCTTTATCGTGGGTAAAGAGTACGAGCGTAAAGGAATTGCCAAAGACGGTGCCAAAATGGTGCATGCGGTTTCCAATACCAACGTGCCCAAGTTCACGGTGATGTTTGGCGGGTCGTTTGGTGCCGGGAACTACGGCATGGCCGGTCGCGCTTACGACCCGAGGTTATTGTTTATGTGGCCCAACGCTAAAATATCGGTCATGGGCGGCGAGCAGGCAGCCACGGTTTTGGTAACGGTTAAGCAAGACCAGTACCGGGCAAAAGGACTTGAAATGCCTCCCGAAGAAATTGAAGCGCTGCGCAAACCCATTCTCGCTAAATACGAAAAAGAAGGCTCTGCCTATTACAGTACTTCCCGTCTTTGGGACGATGGCGTAATCGACCCGGTGGATACACGCAAAATGCTGGCCATGGGTATCGCCATGTCGCTCAATAAAAAATATCCCGAACAAAAATACGGCGTGTTTAGGATGTAATTTTACAATTTACCTGTCTTTTTGTAAAGTGCCACTTTACAAAAAAGCATGTTTTTTGTAAAAAACATAAGATTCAAAAAATTGTGTTAACCATGAACAAAACCATAGCAATAAATCGTGAAAACAGTGTTGTAACTGTTACCATGAATCGTCCCGAGCTGCACAACGCCATGAACGACACCATGATCGCTGAACTTACGGAATCCTATACAGAACTGTCGAAAGATGATTCGGCACGGGTGGTAGTGCTGAAAGGTGAGGGTAAATCGTTTTGTGCCGGTGCCGACCTCAACTACATGAAAGGGATTGCCAAATTTGGATTTGAGGAAAACGTGGAAGATGGCAAAAAGCTCGCTGCCCTGTTTCGTGCCATTTACGACTGTCCGTTGCCAACCATCGCGCTGGTGCATGGGGCTGCTTTTGGCGGTGCCAACGGCCTGCTGGCTGCCTGCGATATAGTAATTGCTGAAGAAAATACAACCTTTGCCTTTAGCGAAGTCAAGATAGGCATTGCCCCTGCAACCATTTCACCCTTTGTCATAAAACGAATAGGTGAGTTTGGTGCCAAAGAGCTGATGATGACCGGCAAACGCTTTAAAGGATCCGAAGCCGAAAAGTGGCATTTGGTTAATGTTTCGGTGCCGGAGGAAAAGTTGGAAGAAACCCTGCAATCCTACATCAAACAGTTTTTAACCAGTGCTCCCGAAGCGGTAAAAGTTACCAAAAACATGATTAAAGAGGTAATGGCTGATGATGACTTCGACCAAACCATCAACAGCATGGCACACCTGATAGCTACCCTGCGCGCCTCGGATGAAGGACAGGAAGGAATGAGTGCCTTTTTGGAAAAGCGGAAACCGAAGTGGGTATTAAAAAAAGATTGAACAAAAGAAAAAGGTCTGAGTATCAATGACACCTAAGCAGCTTATAAATATTATTCAAGCAGGAGAAGGGTTAACTACCGAGTTTAAAACTTGTAGTCTGAAACTACCCAAAACCTTGTTTGAATCTGTTTGTGCCATGCTTAACACAAAAGGAGGTTTGATTTTTTTAGGGGTGGAAGATAACGGAAACATTATCGGGGTAAAAAAAGAATTGATTAAAAAGTTTAAAAAAGAAATTGTCAACTTATCGCGTAATCAACAAAAAATTTCTCCTGTAATTTATTTACATGTTTACGAGACTGCAATCAATGAAAAAGAGTTGTTAATCATTGAAATTCCTGAAAGCTCACAGGTTCATAACACTCATAATGTAATTTTTGTTCGTAACCAGGACGGCGATTACAAAGTTAGTCACCCGGTAGAAATTGCCAAAATTGTAAACAGGAAACAAAATTATCATAGTGAGCAGAAAGTGTTTTCAAGAATTGATTTTGGCGATTTAAATACCGAACTTATTGATAGAGCCAAAAATTTGATAAAGCTTAATAATCCGGATAATCATTTATGGAAATTAGATAGTAAAGAGTTTTTAACTCGAATTGGATTTTGGAAGCAAGAGAAAGGAAATAAATCCGGTATAACTTTAGCGGCAATTTTGTTTTTTGGCACGGATGAATTAATTCAGTCAATATTACCTGCACTTAAGTTTGAAGCACTTCTTCGCAAAGACAACCCGGATCGATATGATGACAGGTTGACCGCGCAAACAAATCTATTAGATACTTATGATTTGCTAATGTCCTTCATAAATAAGCATTTGAATGATCCATTCTATTTAGAAGGGTCAACCAGAATAAACTTAAGGAGTAAAATCTTTCGGGAATTAATTGCCAACATTATTTCTCACAGAGAATACATGAGCCCTCTTCCTGCATTTATTAATATTTTTACTGACAGTATTGAATTTACTAACCCCAACAACCCCATGTTTTTTGGAAAGATTAATCCAAATAATTTTACCCCGGCAGCAAAAAACCCTCTAATCAACAAACTAATGATTCAAATGGGAAGAGCTGAAGATATTGGTTCCGGGATTAGAAATGTTACAAAATATCTACCTTATTATTCGGAAAATGCTTCGGTTGAATTTTTTGATGGAGATATCTTTTCAACTATTATATATCTAAATGAGGACTCAACTTCTATCAAAAAAACTAGGGAGAAAACTAGGGAGAAAACTAGGGAGAAAACTAGGGAGAAAACTAGGGAGAAAATTATCAGATTGATGCAGGATAATAGTTCTATTACTATTAGTGAACTTGCTGTCCTGACAGGTATATCAGTAAAAGGAATTGAATATCATATCAGTAAATTAAAAAAAGAAAATTATCTTGTCAGAGAAGGTGGTGATAAGGGAGGAAAATGGAAAATTATAAACAAATGAAACATTCATGACGGTCTAACGATACACCCGCCCGAACGCCCGCCTGACCACAAT
>JANTGU010000013.1 GCA_024762735.1 Bacteroidales bacterium
CTC
Organism: Bacteroidales bacterium; assembly: GCA_024762735.1. Lineage (GTDB taxonomy): Bacteria > Bacteroidota > Bacteroidia > Bacteroidales > F082 > B16-G9. The sequence goes on from JANTGU010000013.1 coordinate 4, forward strand.
TGGTAACAATGGCCCACGAACAGATATTGGATCGAATCCTGTGCCTGAATGTTTATTCCCATCCACATGAAGGTTGAAATCAACACAGCCTTAACCAATAATTTACTTTTCATAGTATCCCATTAAAAACACAAAGGTAAAGAAAAATAATGTGAGGAGGACAAAAGTAATTCATAAACAAAAACACCCTGCCGAACAGCGTTCAACAGGGTGCTTTATTATTGCAACGTAGGAAATACTATTTCTTAGCGTATTTGAAACTCTTTCCCAGGTATTGTGCATCGTCGCCGAGGCTCTCTTCGATACGCATGAGCTGATTGTATTTTGCAATACGATCGGTACGGCTGGCAGAACCGGTTTTGATTTGACCCGTATTCAAGGCTACTGACAGGTCAGCAATAGTAACGTCCTCGGTTTCACCCGAACGGTGACTGACAACTGCCGTATAACCATTACGATTGGCCAACGAAACAGCGTCGATGGTTTCGGTCAAGGTTCCAATTTGGTTTAGCTTGATAAGGATGGAGTTGGCCACACCAAGGTCGAGCCCTTTTTGCAGACGGTCCATGTTGGTAACAAACACGTCGTCGCCCACCAGTTGAATACGGTTGCCCATTCTGTCGGTCATCAGTTTCCAGCCATCCCAATCGTCTTCGGCCATACCGTCTTCGATGGAGATGATGGGGAATTTCTTTGTCCAGTTATCCCAGTAATCAACCATCTCGGCAGGGGTTAATTTGTCGCCGGTTGACCATTTAAGGTGATAAACGTTTTCTTCGGGAAGGAAAAACTCGGAAGCTGCCGGGTCGAGGGCTATGTAAATATCTTCGCCGGGTTTGTAGCCTGCTTTCTCGATGGCCTGAAGAATAAAGGTAACCGCCTCTTCGTTAGACGCCAGGTTGGGTGCAAAACCACCTTCATCGCCCACGTTGGTAGAATGTCCGGCTTTTTTAAGCACGGCTTTCAGGTTATGAAAAACCTCTGATCCCATTTGAATGGCATGACTAAAGTTTTCGGCACCCACGGGCATAATCAGGTATTCCTGAAAGTCAACGCTGTTATCAGCATGCGAACCACCATTGAGTATGTTCATCATGGGAATAGGCAAGGTTTTGGCATTAACTCCACCTATATAACGATACAGGTACTGGTTGGTTTCCTGCGCGGCAGCGTGGGCAGCAGCAAGTGAAACACCAAGGATGGCATTAGCACCCAATTTACCCTTGTTGGCTGTCCCGTCCAACTCAATCATTTTCTTGTCGATTTCCACCTGATCGGTAACGTAATACCCGGCCAGCTCGTCGGCAATAATTTCGTTCACGTTATGAACTGCTTTCATGACGCTTTTGCCCATGAAATAGGATTTATCACCGTCTCTTAATTCAACGGCTTCGTGAACACCAGTTGAAGCTCCCGAAGGAACAGCCGCTCTTCCGATAATGCCTGTTTCAGTCATAACATCTACTTCAATAGTAGGGTTTCCTCTCGAGTCGAGGATTTGTCGTGCATGAATATTAACTATTTGACTCATTTGATTGTTTTTAATGGTTTAGCTTATAAATTTTAAACGCAAAAGTAGTTAAAAAATCAGGGGCTTGCCTTATTGATTGACAGGTTTTAGGCTTTATTAAGGAAGATGGCTTATCGTCGGTATGAAAGCTCCTTTCTGTAACGTTTGCGTAAGGGGGCAATCATTCGGGTGGCAAACCGTCGCAAAGTCGCCCTCCGACTTGAAATTGGGAAACGACTTACCAGAAAAACCTGACAGGTTGTGAGTGGACAAAACCAAAAAAGGGCAAGAACTCACGTTCTCACCCTTTTTAATGCAGTAAAGTTACTACTAAACCCTATTCTTTTCCTTCTTCCTTTTTATCATCCTCTTTAGCCTCTTCCTCTTTAGCTTCCTCTTTGGCTTCTGCTTTGGGTTCTTCAGCTACCTTTTCCTCTTTTACCTCTTCTTTTACCTCTTCTTTCACCTCATCTTTCACTTCGGCAGTTTCGGTTGCAGTAACTTTTTCTGTAGTTTCGGTTGTTGGAGCAGATTTTTTGCTACCACCACGACGACGACGCGTTTTGGTTTTCTTAGCAGCTTTTTCGCTCAACAGATTTTCGTTATAATCTACCAGTTCAATCATGGCCATTTCGGCGTTATCGCCCAAACGGTTTTCCAACTTGATAATTCTGGTATATCCACCCGGACGGTCACCCACTTTAGCCGAAACTTCTCTGAAGAGCTCGGTTACAGCATATTTATCGGTTAATTGTTTAAACACCAATCTTCTCGAGTGGGTAGTATCGTTTTTAGCCTTGGTAATCAACGGCTCAACGTAACCTCTTAAGGCTTTTGCTTTAGCCAGGGTGGTTGTAATTCTTTTATGCATAATAAGGGAAGAAGCCATATTAGCCAACATTGCTTTACGGTGTGAACTTGTTCTTCCCAAGTGATTAAAACTCTTTTTATGTCTCATCGTTCTTAGTCCTTATCTAATTTATACTTTGCTACATTCATTCCAAACTCAAGACCTTTGGTATCTACCAATTCGTCAAGTTCAGCCAATGATTTTTTTCCAAAATTTCTAAACTTCAGCAAATCGTTACGATTGTATGCCACCAGCTCGCCCAAGGTTTCAACGTCAGCAGCTTTAAGACAGTTGAGCGCTCTTACGGAGAGATCGAGGTCGATTAGTTTAGTTTTCAGCAATTGACGTACATGCAGTGTATTTTCATCCAGCTCTTCGGTAACCGATTTTTCTTCGGTTTCGAGGGTGATTTTCTCGTCGGAGAAAAGCATAAAGTGGTGGATTAAAATTTTTGCTGCTTCTTTCAATGCATCTTTTGGATGAATTGATCCATCGGTATCGATTTCCAAAACCAATTTTTCGTAGTCGGTTTTTTGTTCAACCCTAAAATTCTCCACAAAATACTTAACATTTTTGATGGGGGTATGGATTGAGTCAATGGCGATAGTACCAATCGGAGCCTCTTCTTCTTTATTCTCTTCAGCGGGCACGTAACCTCTACCTTTATTAATGGTAAGTTCCATGCTCAGTTTTACCGAAGGATCCATGTGACAAATCTCTTCGTCAGGATTTAACACTTGAAAAACAGAGAGGAATTTATTGATGTCACCGGCTTTAAACACATCCTGATCACCAATAACGATGTTCACTTTTTCCATTTCTTCACCCTGAATTTGTTGCTTAAAGCGCACTTTTTTCAGATTAAGAACGATTTCGGTAACATCTTCCACGATACCTTCAATGGTTGAAAATTCGTGAACAACACCTTCGATCTTAATAGAGGTGATGGCAAATCCTTCAAGAGATGACAACAAGATTCTCCTAAGGGCATTACCAATGGTAATCCCAAAACCGGGTTCCAAGGGGCGAAATTCGAATGACCCTTTGAAATTATCGGATTCGTTCATTATAACCTTATCAGGTTTTTGAAATGCTAATATTGCCATAGTTTATATTTAGCGATTAAAAATTGGTCGATTTATTATTTTACTTAGAGTAAAGCTCAACGATCAGGTTTTCCTTGATATTTTCAGGAATCTCTTCACGTGCGGGATAATTCAGGAATTTTCCCTGCATTTTATCTGCATCCCACTCCAACCATGAAAAGGTTTTACGTGATGCCAGCGAATCAGTAATAGCCTCGAGGCTTTTTGATTTTTCGCGTACACTTACCACGTCGCCTTCCCGCACCGAGAAAGAAGGGATGTTAACGATATCGCCGTTAACGGTAATATGGCGGTGCGAAACCAGCTGACGTGCAGCTGCTCTCGTGGGTGCAATTCCCAGGCGGAAAACAACATTATCGAGGCGTGCTTCGATTAACTGAAGCAGGTTTTCACCGGTAATACCTTTTTTACGTGAAGCTTTTTTAAATACATTACGGAACTGGCGTTCTAAAATACCATAAGTATATTTGGCTTTTTGCTTTTCAGCAAGCTGGATACCATATTCCGACTGTTTTCTTCTTCTCCGGTTATTGCCATGTTGTCCGGGGGGATAGTTTTTCTTTTCCAAATATTTATCAGGACCATAAATGGGGTCGCTGAATTTACGTGCTATTTTTGACTTTGGGCCAATATATCTTGCCATAGCTTGTTATTTATCGTTTAAATATATTCTTAAACCGTTATTAAACTCTTCTTCTTTTAGGAGGACGACATCCATTGTGTGGCAATGGTGTAACATCGACAATTTCCATTACTTCAATACCTGCAGAATGGATGGTACGAATGGCTGACTCACGACCTGCTCCGGGTCCTTTTACATAAACTTTTACTTTACGTAAACCGGCATCGTATGCTGATTTTGAGCAATCTTCGGCGGCCATTTGAGCAGCGTAAGGAGTATTCTTTTTTGAACCTTTAAATCCCATCTTACCGGAAGAAGCCCAGGAGATCACCTGGCCTTGATCATTGGTAAGCGAAATAATAATGTTATTGAAAGAAGCTTTAATATAAGCTCTTCCAATGGGCTCCACCTTAACAACTCTTCTTTTTGTACTTCTGGTTCTCTTTGCCATAGTTCTATTTATTACTTGACTATAAAATCAAAATTTTAATTATTATTTAACAGCCTTTTTCTTGTTGGCAACAGTTTTCTTACGTCCTTTACGAGTACGGGCGTTATTTTTAGTTCCCTGTCCGCGAACAGGTAAGCCAATACGATGACGAATTCCCCTGTACGCACCAACATCCTGAAGGCGTTTAATATTCATTTGAACCTCCGAGCGAAGTTCACCTTCCACTTTGTAATTGTCAACAATGATGGTACGAATTTTATTTAAATCTTCGTCGTTCCACTCGTTTGACTTTTTATTCCAGTCGATACCGGCTTCTGAAAGTATTTGTTGTGCTCTGCTTCTGCCTATTCCGTAGATGTAGGTTAAAGCAATTTCACCTCTTTTGTTGTTTGGGATATCAACTCCAGCAATCCTAGCCATAATTAATAATCTTTTTTTTAATTTTTATAAAAATGCCTTACCCTTGTCTCTGTTTAAACTTGGGATTTTTCTTATTGATAACGTACAATCTACCTTTCCGACGAACAATTTTGTCTTCGGGTGATCTTTTTTTAATTGATGCTCTAATTTTCATTTCTTCAATTATTTATATCTGAATGTTATTCTACCTTTTGTCAAATCATAGGGAGACATTTCAAGTTTTACTCTGTCGCCCGGCAAAATTTTAATGTAATGCATTCTCATTTTGCCTGAAATATGTGCTGTAATAACGTGTCCGTTTTCCAGCTCCACTCTAAACATTGCGTTTCCGAGTGATTCAATTACTGTTCCATCTTGTTCGATTGACGGTTGCTTTGCCATTGATGTCTATCTATTTGTTGTTAAGTACTTCTTCAATGTATTCAAATGTTGACAAAATATCCGGTTTCCCGTCTCTGATGGCTACATCGTGTTCGAAGTGCGCCGACGGCTTCCCGTCGATGGTTCGAATGGTCCAGCCATCGCTATCCTGAACTACTTCTTTTCGTCCAAGATTGATCATCGGTTCGATAGCAATTGCCATGCCTTTTTTCAGCTTGACACCTGTACCTCGCCTGCCATAGTTGGGGATTTCAGGTTTCTCGTGAAGATGTCTTCCAACACCATGACCCACGAGATCGCGCACGACACCATACCCAAAACTTTCAACATAATTCTGGATGGCGTACCCTATATCGCCTACTCTTTTTCCGGCCACAGCCATTTCTATACCCAGGTATAGCGACTGCTTTGTTCGCTCAAGCAACCAATGAACCTCTTCGGCCACCTCTCCTACTTCGAAGGTGTAAGCCGAATCGCCGTAAAAACCTTTCCAAATGGTTCCGCAATCCACCGATACGATGTCGCCCTCCTGGAGGACTCTGTTACCTGGAATACCATGCACTACTTCATCGTTTACCGATATACACAGCGTGGCAGGAAATCCACCGTATCCTTTGAACCCGGGCTTGGCTCCGTTGTCGAGGATAAACTCCTCGGCCACTTGGTCAAGTTTTTTGGTTTTTACACCCGGTTCAATCACTTTGGCCACTTCAGCCAGCGTTTTACCAACAAGTAAAGAACTCTGTCTCTGTATCTCTAATTCAGCGTCAGTTTTATAATAAATCATCCGCGTGAATATCTAAAATCCAATCGAAGAACGGCCGCCTTTAATACGACCCGATTTAGTTAACCCGTCGTAATGACGCATTAATAAATAACTTTCAATTTGTTGCAAAGTATCGAGTACCACCCCCACTAGAATAAGCAACGAGGTACCACCATAAAACTGTGCAAACGAACTGTTAACACCGGCCAACCGGGCAAATGCAGGTAAAATAGCAATCACACCCAAAAAGATGGAACCGGGCAAAGTAATTCTCGACAAAATCATGTCAAGATAATCGGCTGTTCGTTTTCCGGGTTTTACGCCCGGGATAAATCCACCGTTTTTCTTCAGGTCATCAGCCATTTGATTAGGGTTAATGGTGATAGCCGTGTAGAAATAGGTAAACAGGATAATCATCACGAAGAAGGTAAAGTTGTACCAAAATCCGTTGTAATCGGTAAAGGCAGCCGCAAAGCCACTTAACGATTCAGAATCGGCAAAACCCACCAGAGTAATCGGTAAAAACATGATGGCCTGGGCAAAAATGATAGGCATTACACCGGCAGCATTTACTTTTAAAGGCAGATACTGACGAACGCCACCATACTGTTTGTTGCCCACGATACGCTTTGCATACTGAACAGGAATCTTTCTTGTTCCCTGTACCAACAAGATGGTAAACAGGATCACCAGCACGAGAATAATTAACTCTACCAGGAAATAAACAAGGCCACCACCTTGATCTTCTAAACGTGATACAAACTCTCCGAATAAAGCAAAAGGCAAACGGGCAATAATACCAATCATAATGATGAGTGAGATACCGTTTCCGATTCCTTTATCGGTAATTTTTTCGCCCAACCACATTACAAACAGCGTACCCGCGATAAGAATGATGGTTGATGACACCCAGAAAAAGACCGACGGGCTTGTAATGCCCGGGTCGAACGGGGTAATGGCTTCGGCAGGTAATTGTGAGACCAGGTTAGCAATGTAACCGGGAGCCTGGAAAGCAACGATAAGCACAGTAAGATAACGAGTGATTTGGTTGATTTTACGCGTTCCGCTCTCGCCTTCACGTTGTAAACGTTGGAAGTAAGGAATAGCCATTCCCAAGAGCTGGATAACAATAGATGCTGAGATATAGGGCATGATTCCCAATGCGAAAACAGAAGCATTAGAAAACGCTCCACCAGAAAACATGTTCAGCAAGCCCAACAAACCACCACTGGTTTGATTTTTAAGACTTGCAAGCATACTCGGATCAACACCGGGGATAACCACGTAAGAGCCGAATCGGTAAACGAGGATGATTCCCAATGTGAAGAGGATTCTGTTTCTGAGTTCCTCAATCTTATTGATGTTCCTTATTATTTCAATCAACTTTTTCATTCAATCTTAAATTTTAGTAGCGGTTCCGCCCTGTGCTTCGATAGCAGCAACTGCTGATTTAGTGAAAGCGTCCACAGTAACTTCTACTTTAGCTTTCAATTCGCCGTTTCCAAGAATTTTAATTAAATCGTTTTTGTGCGCGAGGCCATTTTCAACGAGTACCTCTTTGGTTACAACCGTAATACCTTTATCGTCGGCGAGTTTTTGTAAAACACTGATGTTAATACCAGTGTACTCTTTGCGATTGATATTTTTGAAACCAAATTTAGGAACACGACGGTACAATGGCATCTGCCCACCTTCAAAACCGATTTTGCGTTTATAACCCGATCTTGACTGGGCTCCTTTATGTCCACGAGTAGAAGTACCACCTCTACCTGAACCTTGTCCACGTCCTACTCTTTTTTTGTTCTTAACAGAACCCTCAGCAGGTTTAAGATTACTTAAATCCATCGTTATAAAATATTTTTAAATTTCTTCTACCTTCAATAAATGTCTAACTTTCTCAATCATGCCAAGAATCGCGGGGTTAGCCTCGAATTCTTTGGTTTGATGTAGTTTTTTCAAACCAAGAGCCTCAATAGTTCTCTTCTGCCTTTTAGGCCGGTTGATGGCACTTCGTACCTGAGTTACTCTAATCTTACTCATATCTCTTGACTTTTTTAACCGTTAAAAACTGTGTCCAAATCAACACCCCTTACCTGGGCTACCGTGTAAGCATCGCGCATTTTAAGCAGTGCGTCGATAGTAGCTTTCACCACCGAGTGAGGGTTTGATGATCCTTTTGATTTAGCAAGTACATCGGTTACCCCAACGCTTTCCAACACAGCACGCATAGCACCACCGGCGATAACTCCGGTACCGGGTGCGGCAGGCTGAATGTAAACGCGAGCGCCACTGTATTTACCAATTTGTTCGTGAGGTACAGTACCTTTTAATACAGGCACTTGAATCAGATGCTTCTTGGCATCGTCGATACCTTTTGCAATAGCAGCAGTAACTTCGTTAGCTTTACCAAGGCCGTATCCAACCACGCCGTTTTCGTTTCCTACTACAACGATAGCCGAAAAACTAAAGGTTCTACCCCCCTTGGTTACTTTAGTAACTCGGTTAATATTTACCAGCCTGTCTTTGAGTTCTATTTCGCTGGATTTAACTCTTTTTGCATTTGCGTTTGCCATAATTCCTTAAAATTTAAGTCCACCTTTTCTGGCAGCTTCAGCTAAATTTTTAACCCTGCCGTGATACAAATATCCGTTTCTATCAAAAACAACTGATTCAATACCGGCTGCTTTTGCTTTTTCAGCGATTAGCGTACCAACTTTAGCAGCTTGTTCAATTTTGTTTACTTTATCGTCAGCAACATCTTTTTCTCTTGAAGAAGCAGAAACGAGTGTTTTACCATTCTCATCATCAATAAGCTGAGCATAAATTTGCTTGTTACTTCTAAAAACAGACAAACGAGGTCTTTCAGGGGTTCCTTTCACGGTTTTCCTGATTCTCATTTTTATTTTGAGTCTGCTTGATGCTTTTTTATTTTTTGTTCCCATTGTAATCCTGGTTTTTACCTGTTTAACAGATACACTTTAGTTACTATTTATCGGTAGCTGATTTACCGGCTTTCTTCCTCAACTCTTCGCCCTGGAATTTAACCCCCTTACCTTTGTAAGGTTCAGGTTTCCTTAGAGAACGAATTTTAGCAGCAACCTGGCCGAGCAATTGTTTGTCGAACGAGGTCATTTTGATAAGCGGGTTTTTCCCTCTTTCGGTAACGGTTTCAACTTTAATTTCGGGTGGAATTTCCATATAAATATGGTGTGAATATCCCAGTGCGAGTTCCAACAGTTGTCCTTTGGCTTCGGCTTTAAAACCTACCCCAACCAACTCGAGTACCACACTAATACCTTCCGAAACACCTGAAACCATATTGCTAATCAGTGCACGGTACAATCCGTGTTTCGATTTATGGTCTTTGCTTTCTGTTGCTCTCTCCAGGTTAATAATGCCGTCTTCTACTTTAACGCTGATACCCGGATCCACCACCTGACGAAGTTCGCCAAGTTTTCCTTTTACGGTAACAACATTATTGTCAGAAACGTTTACTTCAACACCCTGAGGAATCGCAATTGGTAATTTTCCTATACGTGACATTGATCTATCTCCTTTTAACTTACATAACAAATTACTTCACCACCTACGTTCAGTTTGCGGGCTTCCTTATCGGTGATAACACCTTTTGAAGTGGAAAGGATGGCTACACCCAGTCCATTAATCACCCTCGGTAATTCGTTGGCGTTTACATATTTTCTCAATCCCGGAGTTGAAACACGGTCGATAGTAGTAATGGCCGGTGTTTTGGTTTCGGGATGATATTTCAGGGCTATTTTAATATTTCCCTGGTTGTTTTCTGTTTCTTCAAACTTATAGTTAAGAATATACCCTTTTTCAAAAAGAATTTTGGTTATGTTCTTTTTCAGGTTAGAGGCCGGAATTTCCACCAAACGGTGTTTGGCTGCTACGGCATTTCTAATTCTTGTTAAATAGTCTGCTATTGGATCAGTATTCATTTTGAATAACCTTTTAATTAATTATAAAATTACCAACTGGCCTTTTTAATACCGGGAATCAAGCCTTTAAGGGCCATTTCGCGGAAATTAATACGTGAAACGCCAAATTGTCTCATATACCCTTTAGGCCTACCGGTAAGTTGACAACGGTTGTGCAAACGAACTGGTGACGCATTTTTAGGAAGTCTTTGGAGACCTTCGTAATCACCGGCAGCTTTTAACTCGGCGCGTTTAGCGGCGTACTTATCTACCAGCTTTTGTCTTTTGCGCTCACGCGCTTTCATCGACTCTTTTGCCATTAGTTGTTATTTTTTTGGTTCTTAAATGGTAATCCGAATTCTTTTAACAAAGCGAAGGCTTCTTCATCGGTTTTGGCAGTGGTAACAATGGTAATATCCATTCCGTTAATTCTGCTTACTTTATCGATGTTGATTTCGGGAAAAATAATCTGCTCGGGGATACCGAAGGAGTAGTTTCCGCGTCCATCAAATCCTTTGTCGTTAATACCTCTGAAATCACGAACACGTGGCAGTGCAATGGCTACCAGTCTGTCAAGAAACTCGTACATCTTTTCAGAGCGCAGGGTAACACGAACGCCAATAGGATTACCTCTTCTTAATTTAAAGTTCGAAACGTCGCGTTTCGAAATAGTAGGTACCGCTTTTTGTCCTGATATTGCTGTCATTTCGGCAACACCGGTATCGATTAATTTTTTATCCGTCAAAGCGGCGCTAATTCCCTGGTTAAGGTTTATTTTAACCAGACGAGGAACCTGCATCACGGTTTTATAACCAAACTTTTTGGTTAAAGCCGGTACTATTTCCTCGTAGTATCTTTTTTGTAATCTAGGTTGATATTCCATTACTTGATGACCTCCCCTGATTTTTTAGAATAACGAACTGTTTTCCCTGTTTTATCATCTTTCTTTCTTCCCACGCGCGTAGCGTTTCCTTTAGCATCCATAACCTTAAGGTTAGAGATATGAACAGCAGCTTCACTTTCAATGATTCCGCCTTTAGGGTTATCGGCGTTGGGTCTGGTGTGTTTTTTCACCATGTTAACGCCTTCCACGATGGCTCTCTTTTTTTCGGTATCGATATCGAGCACACGACCTTGTTTGCCTTTATCGTTACCTGAGATAACCAAAACTGTATCGCCTTTTTTTATGTGTAACTTAGCCATAACTGTTTCTTAATTAAAGCACCTCCGGTGCCAGTGATACGATTTTCATGTACTGTTTTTCACGCAACTCACGGGCCACGGGGCCAAAAATACGGGTTCCCATCATTTCGCCGGTGGTATTAAGCAAAACCACAGCATTGTCATCAAAGCGGATATAGGAGCCGTCATTTCTTCTGACCTCTTTGTTTGTTCTTACTACCACTGCTTTGGCAACGGTACCTTTTTTAATATTACCTGAGGGCAAAGCGTTTTTAACAGTAACAACCACCTGATCGCCTACCGAAGCATAACGGCGTTTGGTTCCGCCCAGCACTCTGATAATAAGAACATCCTTGGCGCCACTGTTATCAGCAACTTTACATCTTGTTTCTTGTTGTACCATGGTTATTTAGCTCTTTCAATGATTTCTACTAATCTCCAATTTTTATTCTTGCTCAATGGTCTGGTTTCCATGATGCGGACGGTATCGCCGATATTGCAGTCGTTTTTTTCGTCGTGTGCCATAAACTTGTTAGTTTTTTTCACAAACTTCCCGTAGATGGGGTGTTTGAAACGACGCTCGATCGAAACAACGATAGATTTATCCATCTTATTACTGACGACCAATCCGATTCTTTCTTTCCTAAGATTTCTCTTTTCCATTGTCTTACTTATTATTGTTTTCCAACATTTCTCTTTTCCTCAACTCAGTTAAAATACGGGCAACGGTTTTTTTATTGTCGGTAATTTTGTGAGGATTTTCGAGGGGAGAAACGGCATGATTCAATTTGAGACGGGTAAGATGTTTTTTTTCCTCTACCAGTCTTTCTCTGAGTTCTGCAGTACTCATCTCTTTTATTACTTCCTGTTTCATGGTTTCCTATTTTTACTCAGTGTAATCTCTTCTAACTACAAATTTGGTTTTAACAGGTAATTTTTGGGCTGCAAGTCTCATTGCTTCCTTAGCTACGGCCAAAGGAACACCTTCAGCTTCAAAAAGAATACGACCGGGTGTAATACGAGCCACGAAATATTCCGGGGCACCTTTACCTTTACCCATACGAACCTCGGCAGGTTTTTTGGTTACTGGTTTATCGGGGAATATTCTAATCCAAATCTGACCTTCACGTTTCATATAACGGGTAACAGCCTGACGGGCGGCCTCAATCTGACGTGAGGTTATCCAAGCCTGTTCCAGTGTTTTTATACCAAAGGATCCGAAAGCAAGCTCATGGCCTCGGCCGGCGTTGCCTTTCATGCGTCCTTTTTGTTGTTTTCTGAATTTGGTTTTTTTAGGTTGTAACATGCCTATATACCTTTTATATTGTTAACTTTTGCTTTCTATCTTCTACGTCTCTGGCGTCCGCCTGATTTGGGTGCAGCGCTTTGTTTGGATTTACCAAACTGTGCTGATGGTACCAGCTCGGGGCGACCATAAACTTCCCCTTTAAATATCCACACTTTAATACCAATACGTCCGTAAGTGGTATGGGCTTCTATCAAAGCATAGTCGATATCAGCACGTAAAGTATGCAAAGGAATACGGCCTTCTTTGTATATTTCGCTTCTTGCCATTTCGGCACCACCCAAACGACCTGAGATTTGAACTTTAATTCCTTCGGCACCTAAACGCATGCTGGAAGCAATGGCTGTTTTGATGGCGCGACGGAATGAGATACGGCCTTCGATTTGCTTGGCGATGGTATTACCCACAATGCTGGCATCCAGTTCGGGGCGGCGAATTTCGGAGATGTCGATTTGTACTTCCTTGTTGGTAAGTTTTTTCAACTCCTCTTTCAATTTAGCCACTTCCTGTCCACCTTTACCAATAATAATACCCGGACGAGCCGTGAGAATGGTAATGGTTATAAACTTCAATGTACGTTCAATCACAATTTTTGAAACACCTGCTTTGGCAAGACGGGCATTGAGATATTTTCTGATCATATCATCTTCCACCAATTTCTCGGAGAAATTTTTTCCACCATACCAGTAAGAGTCCCATCCTTTGATGATACCTAACCTGAGTCCTATTGGATTAGTCTTCTGTCCCATTAAACTATTTATTAAAGTTCTTAATTTTCGTTATTTTCAGATTCGGAAACCTCCACCTGATTCATATCGTCTAAACGATTTCCAAGAATCAAAGTAACGTGGTTAGAGCGTTTTCTAACACGGTAAGCTCTTCCCTGAGGTGCAGGCTGAACACGCTTAAGCATCCGTCCGCTATCCACACTAATTTGTTTCACGTAAAGCGCATTGTCTTCGATGCGAGCGCCTTCGTTTTTAACTTCCCAGTTAGCCACGGCTGAACGCACCAGTTTATACAGACGACCGGCAGCTTCCTTGTTGGTATGCTGCAGCACGTGCATCGCTTTTTCAACATCCATCCCACGAACCAAATCAGCAACGAGTCTCATTTTACGTGGTGAGGTAGGTACATTACGCAAGCGTGCTATATACAGATTTTTACGTTCTGCTTTACGCTTTTCGGCACTATTATGTTTTCTAGATCCCATTTTTGCTTAGCTTTATTTTCTACCTTTATCTTTTTTACCTGCATGACTTCTGAAAAGACGGGTTGGGGCAAACTCACCGAGTTTATGTCCTACCATGTTTTCAGTAATGTAAACAGGGATAAATTTATTTCCATTATGGACGGCAATGGTTTGTCCTACAAAGTCAGGAGAAATCATTGAGGCGCGCGACCAGGTTTTAATCACGGATTTTTTTCCTGATTCAATGTTGGCCATCACCTTCTTTTCCAGTTTATAATGAATATATGGTCCTTTTTTTAATGAACGGCTCATAGTATTATCTGTTTACGATTATTTCTTGCGTTTTTCAATAATGTACTTGTTAGAATCCTTCTTCTTAGCACGGGTTTTGTAACCTTTAGCAGGCAAACCTTTGCGTGAACGAGGATGTCCACCCGAAGATCTTCCTTCGCCACCACCCATTGGGTGATCGACAGGGTTCATGGCTACACCACGTACGCGAGGGCGACGTCCTAACCAGCGGCTACGACCGGCTTTACCTGATTTCTCAAGGCTATGGTCGGTGTTCGACACCATGCCTACCGTAGCTCTACATGTTTGCAAAATCATTCTGGTTTCTCCCGAGGGGAGCTTAATGATAGCAAACTTTCCTTCACGAGTCATCAACTGTGCATAAGAACCGGCACTACGAGCCATTTTCGCTCCCTGACCGGGACGCAACTCGATATTGTGAATGATGGTACCAAACGGGATTTCCGAAAGATAAAGGGTGTTGCCCACTTCGGGAGCAGCGCCTTTACCGGAAACGATGGTTTGGCCAACTTTCAGTCCATGAGGAGCGATGATATAGCGTTTTTCGCCGTCAGCATAAAATACCAGTGCAATACGTGCAGTCCTGTTAGGATCGTACTCGATGGTTTTTACTGTTGCGGGAATACCTTCTTTATCACGTTTGAAGTCGATAATTCTGTATTTCTGTTTATGGCCACCTCCTACATTACGGATGGTCATATGTCCTTCACTGTTTCTACCGCCGGTACGTTTTTTAGGCGCTAACAAACTTTTTTCAGGTTTGTTAGTGGTAATATCGTCGAACGCGCTGATAATCTTGAAGCGCTGACCCGGGGTTGTTGGTTTATATTTTTTCAGAGCCATTTCTAAATGTTGCTAAAAAAATCAATAGATTCACCTTCTGCTAATGTCACAACAGCCTTTTTAAAGGCCCTAGTCTTGCCAGTAATAACACCTGATTTAGTAAATCTGGATTTACTTTTACCGGAATAGTTCATGGTATTTACGGCCGTAACCTGCACACCGTACAATTCTTCTACTTCCAGTTTGATTTGGATTTTGTTGGCATTTTTGTCAACAATAAAACCATACTGGTTGAGAGCATCGCTTTTGGCGGTCATTTTCTCCGTAATTACCGGTTTCATAATAATTCCCATCTTCTTACTCTTTATTATTTGGCAAATAATTCGTTGATGGTCTGCAATGAGCTTTCAAACATGATAATTTTGTTGGCATTAAGCAAATCGTATGTGTTCAACGAATCTGCACCCACCACTTTCACCTTTTGAACGTTACGCGAAGAGAGATAAAAGTTTTCATCTTTTCCGTTTAACACCCAAAGGGTTTTTTTATTATCGAGTTCGAATCCTTTCAAAATGCTCATAAACGCCTGCGTTTTTGGAGCATCCATTGTAAAGTCCTCAACTACTATAATCTCGTTATCTTTTGCTTTATAGGTAAGGGCCGATTTACGGGCTAACCTTTTCACTTTTTTGTTAAGCTTGAAATGATAATCGCGGGGGTGCGGTCCGAATACTCGGCCACCACCACGAAACAAAGGGCTTTTAATATCACCGGCACGAGCGGTTCCGGTTCCCTTTTGTCTTTTTATCTTACGTGTACTACCGGTAACATCACTTCTTTCTCTGGAATCGTGAGTTCCCTGACGTTGGTTTGCTAAATACTGTTTTACATCCAGGTAAATAGCATGGTCGTTGGGTTCAATTCCAAAGATGGAATCATCCAGCAAAACCTTTTTGTCTGTAGCTTGTCCGCTCTTTGAATGAACTACTAACTCCATCTCTCTATTTTTACGTATGAATTATTAGGACCTGGTACCGATCCTTTAACTACTAATAAATTCTTCTCGGGAACGATTTTCATCACCTGAAGGTTTAACACCTTGACATTATCGCCACCTGTACGACCGGCCATTCTCATTCCTTTAAAAACTCTTGAAGGATATGACGAAGCACCAATCGAACCTGGAGCTCTTAAACGGTTATGCTGCCCGTGAGTAGCATCGTTTACTCCTTTAAAGTTGTAACGCTTAACAACGCCCTGAAAACCTTTTCCTTTGGAAGTACCTTTAACGTCAACGTATTCGCCTTCACTAAAAACGGTAACATCTACTATATCACCAAATTTTTTCTTCTCTTCGAAACGAGTAAATTCGGATAAAAGTTTTTTGGGAGTTGTACCGGCTTTTTTAAAATGACCTTTGAGCGCCTTGGTGGTATGCTTATCCTTCTTCTCTTCGAAGGCAAGCTGAATTGCTTCGTACCCATCGTTCTCGATTGTGCGAACCTGAGTTACCACACATGGACCAGCTTCGATAACGGTACAGGGAATGTTTTTCCCGTTCTCGTCGTATATGCTGGTCATCCCTATTTTCCTACCTAATATTCCTGACATGATATTATTCTTTAAGCCTGTGTGTCAAATATTCATCAAACTTTAATCTCCACTTCAACACCACTGGGTAATTCCAGTTTCATCAAAGCATCGATTGTTTTTGAGGTTGAGTTGTAAATGTCCATCAGTCTTTTGTAAGTACTGAGTTCAAACTGTTCCCTCGATTTTTTATTTACAAAGGTTGACCGGTTAACGGTGAAAACCTTTTTGTGAGTTGGTAAAGGGATGGGACCTGTAACAACAGCTCCAGTACTTTTTACCGTCTTTACAATCTTTTCAGCTGACTTATCAACCAAATTATGATCGTACGATTTTAGTTTTATTCTAATTTTTTGGCTCACTTTATTAATTATTATTTTTAACTAACAATTCCTTTTGCCTTCTTAACAACCTCTTCTGCAACGGCGGCAGGAGCTTGCTCGTAGCTATTAAATTCCATGGTTGACGTGGCACGTCCCGATGTTAACGAACGTAACTGGGTTACATAACCAAACATCTCTGACAAAGGCACTTTAGCCTTAACCACCTGGTATCCTACTTTAGCAGAGATATCTTCAAGGATGGCACGTCGTCTATTTAAGTCACCGGTTACATCACCTAAGTAATCATCCGGTGTTACAACTTCTACTTTCATGATGGGTTCCAACAGCACCGGACTGGCTTTTTTAGCCGCGTTGCGGAAACCTAATTTAGCTGCCAGTTCAAACGACAACTGGTCGGAATCAACAGGATGGAAACTACCATCGAATAAGCGGATACTCATGCTCTCCACAGGGAAACCTGCAAGCGGTCCGTTAGCCATGGCCATTTCGAATCCTTTTTTAACCGATGGGATAAATTCTTTAGGAATGTTACCACCTTTCACATCATCCTGAAATTCCAATCCTTCTTCCGTATCAACAGCAGGTCCGAGTTCAAACTGAATATCAGCAAATTTACCGCGTCCACCGGTTTGTTTTTTGTAAACCTCTTTATGTTCCACGGTAGTTGTAAGCGCTTCTTTATAAGCAACCTGAGGTTGACCCACATTACACTCTACATTAAATTCGCGTTTCATTCTATCGATAAGAATATCCAGGTGAAGTTCACCCATACCGGAAATGATGGTCTGACCTGAATCTTCGTCTGTATGAACCTTGAAAGTAGGATCTTCTTCCGAAAGTTTAGCCAGGGCCAATCCCATTTTATCCATATCTTTTTGAGTTTTGGGCTCAATGGAGATACTGATAACCGGATCGGGGAAAGACATGGATTCTAAAATTACCGGATGTTTTTCGTCGCATAAGGTATCGCCGGTACGGATGGTTTTAAAACCAACAGCAGCCCCAATATCACCTGCTTCAATTTTATCCATGGGATTTTGTTTGTTGGCATGCATTTGCATGATACGGCTGATACGTTCTTTTTTGCCGGTGT